>JBBRHH010000701.1:0-1806 GCA_038222915.1 Tepidisphaerales bacterium | reverse complement strand
TCCGACGCGATCGCCTCAAGCCGAGCCCGATCCGACACGTTCAATTCAATAATGATCCCTGTGCGCATCCTACAGACTCGCACAACCGCGAGCCGCCAGGAATCCACCGCAGGAATCTTTCGTCAGATTTTGTCCACTAGGATCGCGGGTGCGAAGCGAAAAGCGGATGCTGTCCGTGTTCTGGGTGATGACCACGGGAACGGTAATGTCGCCCAGCGGGATTGCCAGTCGCACGCCCTGGGCGCAAGTCCGCCGGGATGCGCCTAACGAATTGGAGAATGGAGGAGCCGGGTCGCTTCATTGGAGATACGAGACCATAGAGCATTGTTACACACCTTTGTAACACACTCATCGTCCAGCAACGCGTTGATCGCGCTAACCTTACCGATCCGGTTGGTGTCCGGATTAAAATGGTGCCCTGGAGAAGACTCGAACTTCCACGCCTTGCGGCACACGGACCTGAACCGTGCGCGTCTACCAATTCCGCCACCAGGGCCCAAAACCCGCAACCGGGCATCAGGAAACTCGCTCACCCCGGCGAGGCGCGCGAGCGCCGCTAACTAGGGCAAGCCCGGCGGAGTTGTCAATTGTCAAAGCGGGGGGCGTTCGGGCCGCGTTGGGTTGCGTTCAGGTCGGTGGCTCCGCCGCCGCGTCGCCCAGTTGCGCCGGAAACTGCGTCAGCGACAAGAGATTGCCGTCCGGATCCTTGAACCAGGCGACTAGCGCGCCGCCGGGAGCCGTCCAGATGCCGGTCTCGTCCTGCTCCACCCCCTCGAACCGCTCGAACGCGATGCCGCGCTTGGCGAGCGCCAGCACCTCGTCGGCGATATCGGGCACCTTCCATCCCAGAACCGTAAAGGGATGCGGCGCCACGGCGGCGACGGAGGTGATACGGAGCATTCTTTCCCCGGCTTCGAACTCGAGCGCGTCGGGGGTTTCGGCAACCAGCCGGAGGCCAAGCCGGTCGCGGTAAAACATCATGGCGGCGGCGGGATCAGCGGTCGCCACAAAGGCGACCAGCTCGTTGGAGGTCAACATCGCTGATGGTCCGGATCTGTTTGGGGAAGCCTGATCCCGCCTCAAAACCGGCGCTCATGCTACCAGCTTCGCCCATCCCAGTGCTTTATCACGCTGCGGTCGACCGGCGGCAGGTTTTCGAGGCAATTGACATTGACCATGAACACCGCGTTTCCGGCGCCGTCCTTGCCGCGCGCAAACGCTTCAACGCCGCAGTCGATGCAGAACAAATGATCGATCTTTTCGGTGTTGAAATGATAGGTCTTGAGCTTTTCCTCACCCGACAACAGCTCGAAATCGCGCGCCGGCACGCTCTGCATGATCCAGCCCAGCCGCTGGCAGCGCGAGCAGTTGCAATCGCCCATGCCCGAAAGATCGGTCGTGGCTTTGAACCGCACCGCCCCGCAATGGCATTGTCCGCAATAGTTTCCCGCTTCCACCATGGCCAAAACTCCCTTCATAGCAGGAACAAACAAAGAACATTTTCACGTCAAGAGTCAAGCACCCGGAGAATTTTCCCAGGATTTTCGGAGGATTTTCCGGCGACGGCGCCCCCGCCCTCGACACTGCCCAAAACTTCGCGATAGAAGGCAGCCAGCACCTCCGCTACCGGAAATCGCGTCATGGCCATAGAGCAGCAGGATATCGTCACCCTCTTCGGCGGCTCGGGTTTTGTCGGCACCCAGCTCGTGCAATTGCTGGCGCACCAGGGGTATCGCATCCGCGTCGCAGTGCGCCGCCCCGATCTTGCCGGCCATTTGCGGCCGCTGGGCGATGTCGGCCAGGTGG
>JBBRHH010000700.1:0-1839 GCA_038222915.1 Tepidisphaerales bacterium | reverse complement strand
AGGCCGAGCGCGCGCAGGTAGGCGGCGGTCATGGTCTCGCTGGTGAAGTGGTCGTGGAAGGCTTCACGCGATTTCTGTTGCATGGCTGCGCGGACGGTCGGGTTGTTGAGTGCATCGACGAGGGATTGGGCGGAGCCGGGGATATCGTTGATGTTGATGGAGAGGCCGGCGCAGCGGGCGAGGATTTCGGGGGTTCCGCCGGTGGGAATCGCGGCAATGGGGAGGCTGGCGCGGGCGGCTTCGAGGAGTGTGATGGGGCAGTTTTCGAGATTGGCGTAGTGAACGTAGGCGTCGGCGAGGGACAGCAAGGCGGGAACATCGCGGCGCGATCCGAGGAGAACCACGCGGCCGGTAAGATTCAGCGCTTCAATCTTCTGCTGGATGCGGGGGCGGTCCGGGCCTTCGCCGATGAGGATGAGTTTTGCGTTGGGCAAGCGGTTGGCGATGTGCTGGAAAAAGTCGAGGAGGCCAAGCTGGTTTTTGCGGGGCTCGAGGGTGCCGACGTTGATGAGGAGGAGGTCGGTGGAGGCTAGGCCGAGCTGATCAAGGGTGATGGATGCGGGCGAGGCGGCGGCGATGCCGTTCCAGATGACCGTGGAAGAACGCGGGTGGATGTCTCGGGATTGCTCTACGGATTTGCGGGCCCAGTCGGAGACGTAGATGACCTGGTCGACAGATTCGAGTATTTGCTTTTCAAACTTCAGGATGGACTGGTAGGCGCTTTCGGAGGCGAGTTGACCCTGGTCGCGGTATTCCTGGGCCTCACTGTGGTTGAAGTGGCAGACCATGGCGACGGGGATGTGGAGGCTGAGTTTCGCGCGGACATCAAGGGCGGCCTGAGCGCTGAGCGGGCACTGGGCGACGATAGCGCCGGGCGTGGTGATTTTAAGCTGGTGCAGCAGATTGGCGGTGAGCGCACGGCGGTGCCAGTAGCGGTACCAGCGTGTGGACCAGGATTTGTTGAGGCGATGTAGAAACAGCCGGCGGATCGCGAAGATGGGGAGCCAGAGGCGCGTACCCATGAAGGGGTCGACGACGGTGCAGTTGACGCTGGCTTTTGCGAGGCCGTCCCTGAGTTGACGGGTATGGGCGTGGACGCCGGTATCGCCGATGGGGCGGTTGACGGTGGCGATGATGGCATGCGGGGTGGCGCGTCGCTCCACCGGCGCGGCTGGCTCCTCGTGACATCGCTCGGCTTGTGAAGCGGTGGCGATCATTTGGGGGCCGTCGGTTGATACATGGTGGAGACGCGTGCAAGAAGCGTGCGATACCAGAGGATCATATCGTTCTTGTTGTCGTAACCCTCATCCAGCAACCGGGTGAGGATCTCGACGAGGTGAACGACTTGCAGCGTGTGGACCTGTTCGGGGCTGAACGGATAGCCGCCGGCGCGGGCGAGACGATTGAATTCTTCGGCCGCCTGGTCGGGCGACCAGTTTTCGAGAAGGAAGCCGACCTGGAGACGAAAGTGAAATTCGTCGAGGAGGGGCAGGCCGCTGGGTTGGCCATATTCCCAGTCGAACGCGGTGATCGCGCCGTTTTTATCGCGAAGATTCCAGGGGGCGAAGTCGCCATGAATAATCGTGACGGGGACTGTGAATTGGTTGAGCGTGGGCATCACGCTGTCTATTTTTTCCAGCAGATCGGCGGCCGGGATGGGGAGCGCGGCAATGCGCTGATGAAGGTTTGCGACCAAATCGGTGGCGGAGGCGAGCCTTCGTTCCCTGGTCTGCAGGGACTGGAGAAATGCCTGGTGGGCTGTGGTCAGGCGCGGCTGGGTAGAGTGGCCGGACAGCGGACTTTGGACGGTGAAATAAGTGCCGTCGACTTCACCGGCAA
>JBBRHH010000699.1:0-1920 GCA_038222915.1 Tepidisphaerales bacterium | reverse complement strand
CTACATCCACCTGCCGTTGCCGCTGTCGGCCAAGACGCTGGAGTGGCTGGCGATGAAGGAATATGCCAAGAAATTCGATGAAGGGCGGATGATCGGTCAGTGGGCTGATGCGCTGGGCCGCGAGTGGTTTGAGGCGACTTCGAGCAAGTATCACGTGCGCGGCTATATCATGACCCGCGGCTTTGATGCGTGGATCAATTACACTGGATATCGCGTGGCCGAACCCTATAGTCCGGACGAAGTGGAAGCGGCACACCGCGCGATGGAGACGATGCTTCCACTTTCGGTGGGCGTCGTCGAAAGTGCGACAACCCGGCCGGCAGGCGATGTCGCCAGCGCACAATGAGAGTGAATGAAAGCAATCGCCTTTCTCGTGCTGCTTGCATGCACGGCAAACCTTTTCGCCGAACCTGCGCCTGCCGATGAGGACCGGCTTGCCGCCATTGAATCGATTGAAACACAAATCAGGGAATTGGCGGCGATCGCAAAACCAGCGAGCCAGCGATTGGCGCGCACCCTGTGCGACGTGCTGCTGAAGCACAAGATTGTCCTTCCCAAAGATCTGGCGGAGTTGAAATCGCCCGCGCAGACGGCCGGTGCAGGTGACGACGAAGCTGACCAGATTGCTGGCGTGGTGGGAAACATTGCCAATGTCGAACCGGCCCTTTTGCTCGCGAACTCGAGCGGCGACGCCGCCGGGGCGCCTCTGGGCGTTGATCTGCTGCTGAAGATTCTCAGTGAATGCGATGTCCGGCAGGCGAAGTTGACGGCCGCGGTCTATCTTGCCGACGGGCTCTTCGCGCCCGATGGTCTGCCGCGTTTCTCCTTGGACATCGCAGACGGCGCGGCCGAGCGGGGAATGGAGATGTCGTTTGAGGATGTCCGCTCCGAGCTCGCGCAGCATCGCCTGAGTGTCGCGGCGCGGGCCAACACGATGTCGGCTGTCGCCGCCCTTGCCGAGACCTGGGCGATCCGACTGCCAGGCTTGCGAAGCACGGCGAAGGACGCGGCGGAAGTCAGCGGTGTGATGGAAGAGCGGATCGTGAAGCTGGAGGCTCTTGCCGGCGACGTTGTGAAGGCTGGGGAGGGAAACGAAGACATGGTGAAATTCGCGGCGGCGATCCGCGACGTGGTTGCCGCGCTGCGAAAGGCGGCGACGGAGACGGCCGGGAAGGTGGCGACAGCGAATCAGGTGGCTCCGGTGCTGCGGGGATTTTTCGCGGCAGTCAGTGCGGATGACCGCGCCGAGTTGAAAAAGTTTGTTACTGGGCGCGGGGGAGAACAAATGCTCGCGGTGAAGTCGATCAAGGACGAACTTGGCCGGCGCAGTGGGGTGAAGGAAATCCGGCTGGCACGATTTCCACGGGTAAGCGTGAGCGGCGGAGAAAGAGAAACCTACAAGCTCGGATTTGTGATGGAAGTGACTGACAACAGCGGCGAGATCCGACGAATCAGCTCCGCCGCCGTTGCGGTGAAGGAAAATGGCGCGTGGTTGCTGGGCGGCGAGTAGCATGTCCACCCCTCATCGTCGCCCCGCGGGTGACGTTGGTTTAGTCGGCTTTACCGGAGCTACGGCGACCACGGGCGGAGGGGGAACGTCGAGCAGTTGCAGCTTCGGATACCACACCTTGATGACGCCCCATGGCAAATCGGTTTCAAACGAAATTGCCTGCATGGCCTTTTTCTTTTTTGCGGCCGGCCCGTCGGTGGCGCGGAGTTCCGTGCCGGTGATGGTCCACGCGCTGTGGGTGACGTCGTCGATCAGATCTCCCTTTAACTTTCGATCGGTGCAGATGGAGAATCTGGCCGGTTGATCTTCATCCAGCATGCGCCCGAAGGCGGCGATGCGGTTGGTATGCGGGTCGCGCAATAGAACGATCGGCGTTGTGCCGGCGATGAGGTTTGACGGAACTGGAGTAA
>JBBRHH010000698.1:0-2015 GCA_038222915.1 Tepidisphaerales bacterium | reverse complement strand
GTACCGCAGATGAAGGATGTGAAGCCAGAGCCAAGCAGCATTGATGACAATCGCCCACGCAATCATCCCAACGACCGCGATCTTCAATAGCGCGAATTTCTTCCGCCGCCCCCAACATGCTTGCACCGCCCCAGCACCCATCCCTGCGTACAAAACCCCGCCGATTGCACAATCCAGGAATCGCAGCCACAGCCGCACAAATTCACCCAAGCCACTGCCGCCACCGTAATACGGGCGGGGCAATTGCCGAACATAGCGAAACCCCGGCCACGCCTCATATTTCCAAAGGTCCAACGCCTGATACAGCGCAACCGCAAATCCCATCACCATCGCATAAAATAGAAAACCTCGAAATCGCCCCTCACGCCCCCGGCCATCCTCGGCCAGATAAGTCAGTACACCAACCTGCCCCGTCACTTCACCCATGCGCCCCTTCCATCAAGAAGTGCGTTACGCCACAAACCGCTTCACCACAATCGAATCATTCTGCCCGCCAAAACCAAAGCTGTTCGAAAGCGCTACATCCACCTTCGCCTTGCGGGCGGCGTTGGGGATGTAATCCAGATCGCACTCCGGATCGGGATTCTCCAGGTTCATCGTCGGCGGCAGCATCTGGTCGCGAATCGCCAGCACGCACGCGATCAGTTCCACCGCCCCGGCCGCCGCGATCAGGTGGCCCATCATGCTCTTGATGCTGCTCACCGGGACGTTCTTCGCATGCTCCTTGAACACCGCCTTGATCGCCGCCGTCTCCTTGCCGTCGTTTTCCGGCGTCCCCGTCCCGTGTGCATTGATGTAATGCACATCCAGCGGCGTCAGCCCGGCGTTCTCAATCGCCCGCTGCATCGCCACGATCGCCCCCATCCCCTGCGGGTCCTGATCGGTAATCCGATAAGCGTCGGCCGTCGATCCAAACCCCGCCACCTCCGCCAGAATCGTCGCCCCACGCTTCTGCGCGTGCTCCAGCGTCTCCAGGATCACCATGCCCGCCCCTTCCCCAAGCACAAACCCCCCGCGCGTCGCATCAAACGGCCTGCTCGCCTTTTGCGGCGGATCGTTCACCGTCGATAGCGCCGTCAGCCGGTTGAACCCGGTCACGCCCAGCGGATGAATCATCGAATGCGCCCCGCCGCCGATCATCACTTCCGCGTCTCCGCGGCGAAGGATCTCCGTCGCTTCGCCAATCGCCTGCGTGCTCGCCGCGCACGCCGTCAAACAATTCATGGCCGGCCCGCGCGCCCCCGTATAGAGCGCCACATGCGAAAGCGGCATGTTCGGCTCCTGCTCAAGCTCGCGCCGCACGTTCATCAATTCAAAGGCCATCTCGGCCCACTTCACATAGTCCACGGTCTGCGGCTCACCCTTCCAGGAAGCCAGCGCCGACATCGTAAACGCGTCAAAGTCGAGCGAGCCTTCGCCGCTTCCCAGGTAGATACCGACACGGTCGAGATCGAGAGTGGCGGAATCGAGCCCCGCCTGTTTCCAAGCCTGCGCGCACGCTGCCAACGCGAATTGTGTATTGCGGCCAACGGTCGCGCGCTGCTCAATGTTGGGAATGTGGTCCGAAAGATGGAAGTTCTTCACTTCGGCCGAAATGCTTGTGGGAAATGTCCTGGCGTCAAACAGTGAAGTCGGCGCGATGCCGGATTCGCCGGCAAGGAGGCTCTTCCAAACCGTCTCCACCGAATGACCCATCGGTGTGATCCAGCCAAGACCTGTGATAACAACTCTGTTCATACGGTTCTGAGCGCAGCGAAGAATCTAGCTGCGACTCCCTCAAAGTATCTAAAACCAGATCAGGACCATATCTCCACGCTCGTCGCCTTCCGCCCCGTGTACTGGCGTACCGTCGCATCAGTCGGGGGTAGACGCGACGTCAAATCCTCCCACTGGGGATTCATGGTTTCGATCAGCGCGATTTTCTTGTCGCGCTTCCATCCTTTGATCTGTTTTTCCCGCGCAAGGGCCCTGGAAGCCGTCGGCTGCTCTTCGAAGTAAGCGAGCTGAGTCACGTT
>JBBRHH010000697.1:0-2071 GCA_038222915.1 Tepidisphaerales bacterium | reverse complement strand
GCCGCGGGCGAGGTCGTCGCTGGCGCCGACACGGGAGAAGATGCGGTCCACGAGGCCGACGCGGCAGGTTTTGGCGGGGGTCCAGCAGCCGACTTGGGCGAGGAGGGTGATGAGCGCGACTTGGCGGATGTAGGTCGATTTGCCGGCCATGTTGGGGCCGGTGATGAGCAGGAGGGAATCTTCTTCGCCGAAGCGGACGTCGTTGGCGACGAACTCGGAGCCGAGCTGTTGTTCGAGGACGGGGTGGCGGCCGTCGATGATTTCGAGAGTGCGCTCGTCGGTGAGGGTGGGGCGGCAGTAGCGGCGCTCCTGGGCGAGGGAGGCGAGGGAGCAGAGGACGTCGAGACGGGCGAGGCCGTCGGCGAGTTCCTGGAGTTTGTGGAGGTGGGGAAGCAACTCCTGGCGGATTTTCTCGAAGAGCTGTTGCTCGAGGAGATTGGACTTGTCGCGCGCGCCCAGCGCTTCTTCCTCGAACTTTTTGAGTTCTTCGGTGATGTAGCGTTCGGCGTTGGTGGTGGTCTGTTTGCGGATCCAGCCGGCGGCGGCGGGGACTTTGTCCTTGTGGACGTTGGTGACTTCGATGTAGTAGCCGAAGACGCGGTTGTAGCTGACCTTTAAGGAGGAGATGCCGGTGTCGGCGGCGAGTTTTGCCTGGAAGCGGGCGAGCCACTGCTGGCTGTTTTCGCCGATCTCACGGAGGCGATCGAGTTCGGGGTCGAAGCCGTCGGCGATGACGCCGCCTTCGCGGAGGTGGGGGGCCGGGTCGGGCTTGATTGCGCCGGCGAGATAGCCGGCGCGGTCGGCGCAAAAGGGACGGAGGACGATGAGCTCGGGGGCGACGTCGTCGGGGCGGGGGATTTTCTGGAGGTCGTCGAGGAGTCTGGGGAGGGAGGTGAGGCAGCGCGAGAGGGAGGCGAGATCGCGCGGGATGGCGCGGTTGACGGCGAGGCGGCCGAGGATGCGCTCGATGTCGCAGACGTCTTCGAGGCTGGCGCTGACGGACTTGAGGGCGCTGGCGGATTCAAGGAGGGCGGCGACGGCGGACTGGCGGGCGTTGATATGTTCGAGATCGCGCAGGGGGGTGCGGAGCCATTGGCGGAGGACGCGGCCGCCCATGGAGGTGCGGGTGCGGTCGATGGCGCTGAGGAGGGAGCCTTCGGTGTTGCCCCAGCGGGTGGTGCGGTCGATTTCGAGGCTGCGCCATGAGGCCGGGTCGATGTTGAGATGTTCGTCGACGAGATGGCGGCGCAAGGGGCGGAGGTGCGCGAGGCTAGTCTTCTGTGTCTCCTCGAGGTAGGAGAGGATGGCGGCGGTGGCGAAGACGGCGGGGTCGTCGTCGGCGAAACCGAAGCCGCCGGCGGTGGCGGTCTGCCATTGCTTGTTGAGTTGTTCGCGGGCGTGATGAGGCGTGAATTGCCAGCCGGCACGTGGGGTGATGGCGGTGAAGCCCAGGCCATTGAAGGCCTGGGTGATTTCGTGGGGTTCGCCGGAGGGATTTTCGGGGACGAGGATTTCAGCGGGGTGGAGGCGGGCGATTTCGTCGAGGACCTGGGCGTTGGTGCCGGAGAGGGCGACGCAGGTTCCGGTGGAGAGCTCGATCCAGGCGAGGCCGACGCGGTAGCCTTCGGCGGCGGTGATGTGAAAGGCGACGGCAGCGAGGTAGTTGTCGGCACGGCCGTCGAGGAGCGGATCGTCGGTGATGGTGCCGGGGGTCATCAGGCGGACGACTTCGCGCTTGACGACGCCTTTGGCGAGGGCGGCGTCTTCCATCTGTTCGCAGATGGCAACCTTGTGGCCGGCGGCAATCATCTTGCGGAGATAGGATTCAACGGCGTGAAAGGGAACGCCGGCCATGGGGATGGCATCTTCGGCGTCGGGGCCGCCGCGGGAGCGCGAGGTGAGTGCGACGCCAAGGGTTTTGGAGGCGCAGACGGCGTCGTCCCAGAACATTTCGTAGAAGTCGCCCATGCGGAAGAAGAGGACGTAGCCGGGGTATTGGGATTTGAATTGCTGGTATTGTCGCATGGCTGGCGAGAGCTGGGCGGCCTTGGCGGGAGGCGGGGAGGATGCG
>JBBRHH010000696.1:0-2096 GCA_038222915.1 Tepidisphaerales bacterium | reverse complement strand
GTTGTTGAGCGGCCGCAACTTCCTAACGAATTAAACTTCAGCTCAGTCAGTCTTACAAGGCCACGCTCCGCTGTCGGCTGCGGAAGCTTGCCGGGTTTTGGCGGATGGTGCGATGAATCGCACCCTACTTCCCAGGCGGATGGTGCGATGAATCGCACCCTACTTCCCAGCCAGCGCCTTCTTCTCAAACTCGCTGCACCAACCCTTCACTTGCAGGTCGTTGAAAATCTTGGAGACAACCCGCCGCAGCAGTCCCTTCAGGCTCGGGTTCTCCAAATACATGAGCGAGCGGATCGCCTCTTCCTTGTAGCCTTCGTAGAGGTTCTGGCATCGTTCGTCGCTTCGGCTGCCGGTGATGATTTTGCGGATGCGATCGGACAATTCAGCGCGCGAGCCCGTGCCATCTAGTTGCCGCCGCCACACGCGGTCCATGAACGGCTTGTCGTCCTTGGCGCGCTCGTGGGCCACCGCCAACAGAAGCGACGGCCGAAGGGCGGCGACGTCGTCGGGGGCGTGGCCATCCGTGCTCAGGTCTTCGAGGTCGTCGTGGATCTGGTAGGCGATGCCCAAGGCCTCGGAATACTGCGTGATGACATCCCGCACGTCTTCATCCGCGCCGGCGTAGAGCGAACCCAATCGTAGCGCGACTTCAAACGCCGGGGCCGTCTTCTGGCGGAAAATGTCCAGCACCTCCACCGGCGACAGCGGCTTGGGGTCTCTGGCCCAGCATAATTCCGCACCCTGGCCGAGCGACAGCGTGCGATGACCCATCGCCGCCACGCGCAGCATTTCGACCTTGTTCAACGGGTCGGCCGAGCACTCGGCGATCAACCGGTAACCTTCTCCCAGCAGGAAATCGCCGACGTTCAGCGCGACGCCGACACCGTGGGATTCATGCAACGTCTGCGTTCCGTAGCGAGTGGAGTCGCCGTCTTCGATGTCGTCGTGAATGAGCGAGGCCTTGTGGAAGCATTCAACCGCGACGGCCACCTTCCGCAGGTCAGCCGGCACCGCGCCGTCGGCCTCGCCCTGGCGGAGTGCCTTGTAGGCGCAGACCGTCAGGAAAGGCCGCCAGCGCTTGCCGCCTTTACCGAGCCACTGCCGGGCGATCTCATCCGTTTGTCCGCGAGCCGGGCCCATGATTTCGGCCAGATTTTCGGTCGTGAACCAGCC
The DNA here is from genome assembly GCA_038222915.1 of Tepidisphaerales bacterium. Classification (GTDB taxonomy): domain Bacteria; phylum Planctomycetota; class Phycisphaerae; order Tepidisphaerales; family Tepidisphaeraceae; genus JBBRHH01. The sequence goes on along the minus strand of JBBRHH010000696.1, from coordinate 923 downwards.
GTCCACCTCTTCGCGGACGGCGTCCAGGTTCAGCCGATGGGTTTTGTCGTCGCTGGTGAGGTGGATGATTTCCCAGACTGTGTCGAGGTCGACATTGGTGTCGATGCAGTCATCCTGCAACAGCGGGATCGCGATGCCCGGAATGGCGGCCGCTTCCATGAAGGGAAATGCTTTCTCGAGCACCGACAGACAACTGACGCCGACGATCGCCTCGATCTTGCCCGTCTGGATGATGCTCATCACCAGCGCGCTACCTTCGGCAACCAGGACGGCGTACCCCAGCCGCTCGGCCTCATCCTGCAAGTCCTGGATGCTGCACAAGCCGCACTTTTTGCAAAGCAAGCCAAACTCATCGAACGGCGCAGGACACTTGTCTTCGATGCGCAGGCACTTAGGCATCAGCAGCAGCCGACGCTCGAAAGGAACGGGCGCTAGCTGGTCTCGCCAGGCGATGTTATTGATCGTGACGGCGATGTAATCGCGGAAGAGCGGATCGAGCCCGCTGTTGGCGATCAACTTGTCGGCGTGAACCCTCAATTCTTCCAACGGCATCGGCGGAACAGGGTTGTACGCCGCGATGTACTCTTTCACGAGGCGGGTAACCTGATCCCGCTCGGCGCGGGTCTGGGGAATATTGTCCTGCGGCTTACGCAGTTTGGTCATTGGAACCGGCTGCGGAAGCGTCAGTAGCGGCATACCCATGTGTTGGAACTCCTTCGACTTCGCCCCGTTACCACTACCTCGTACCGCGCCGGCGGGAAAGTATTGCAAAGAATGGATTTGGCATTTTCCGAACGCCTCCCTGCAAGGGCGTTACAGACATCGTTGCCCGCCAGGGCGCGGGACTTCCATCGGAACCCGCGCGGGCACCATAGCTTAGGCTGGGATTTGGAGAAAGGCACCCCCACGCGACTTCGTCGTAC
>JBBRHH010000695.1:0-2101 GCA_038222915.1 Tepidisphaerales bacterium | reverse complement strand
GTGTCTAAACATTTTGTACTGGTTGCTGTCGCCGCTCTCCTGATTACGCCCTGCGCTTATGCCGCGACGGCGACGAAATCGCCTGCTTCGCAGCCGGTGGAGACTTCGATTTTTGATTTTGGGACGGATGCCGAGCCGACGTCGGGAGAGGTGATTGAGGATGTGAAGCCGAATGTTCCGGATACGACGACGGATAAGCCGGCGACGGTTAAGCCTTCCAAATCGCGCGAGTCCAAGCGCGCTGGCGCGAGTCGGTCGATTCCGGTTGGGGCGGCGATGCGGGCAGAATAGACTGCGCGCAATGGATACGGGTCATCCGGATAGCCCGGCATTTCGCAGAAACTTCATCCTGCTTTCCGCCTACTTTCACGCGCAGCCGCCAAGCAACGGATTTTGTACGGCGAATTGTGCGCGCGTCCTTCGGCACGCGTTGACGGCCGCTGGCTTGTGGGACGATCGGTTGGCTGAAAATCAGTCGGCCTTCTTTTCAGAGGACGATGGGTCATTTCCGGTTGTTGGCCTGTGGTATTCGGAGCTCATCGGGTTGACGCATGAGCGGCCGGAGTCGGAACGATTGTTGAACGGCGGCGGTAACCTCATCACGCCGTCTGGTGCCTACTTCACGGCGTGCTGGCTGACTGACGCAGGGCGGGCCGTTGCCGAGCAATTGTTGGCCGATCATCCGGAGCTGCGAGCGAAGATCGGCTAGATCTTCGATTGTGCATTGCGATGGCGTGACAACGTGTTGCGTTGGAATTGGAAAGAATTGTCTGGCCAGCCGACCGGCGGGGGCGGTAGTATTCCCGCACACTTCAAGAATCGGGAGCATTGATGATCCGACGCGCGCTGTATCTTTCGCTGGCCTCGCTCTGTCTCATTCCGGCTGTTTACGCCGTGCCCACGGCGACGAAGCAGCCGCCGACTTCTAAGTCGGCGGAGAGTTCGATTTTTGATTTTGGGCTTGAGCCGATGTCGCTGGGCGAGGGGCCCAAGGAGGAGGGGAAAGGTACGGGGGAGAAGCCTGAGGCGCCAGTGGACCCGACGCCGGTGAAACCGCCTTTGCAGGCACAGGGGCCTAAGACTACGGGCAAGGAAGATCCCAAGCGCGACCCGACGATTGCGGATGCGCCCAAGCGGGTGGCGCGTGCGAGTGATACGCCGGCCGGCAAGGAGGCGATGAACCAGACGCATGTGGATCGTTCGGGCGTCATCAGCGTGGATGAGACGCTCACCATGCTTTTGCCCGGCACCGAGGGGAAGCACTTTGTCATCACCGGCGATTTGTACGCCACCAAGGAGCCGATTCTTTACAACACGGGCGGGATCATCTTTCATCTGCGCGAACTGGGCGGCAAGAACCGCTATGAGCTCGCCATCAACGGGATGCGTGCCAAGCGCATCCTGCTTGAAGGGGTTATGGTTCCAAAATTTGCATGGCCGATGAAGTTCACCCAGGTGACGCGAGAGGAGTGGCATCCATTCAAGATTGATGTCGGGCTGGACAACATCACGGCCGATTTTCAACTGGAAAAAGGGATCGCCAAGGGTCCGCTGGAAACCGGCGGGACCAATACGATGATCATCGGCCCCGGGGCGAAATTGCGGAACTTTAAGGTTGTCATTCTCGACAAATAGATCGAATGAAAACCACCAACTGTCTCGTTTGCATTCTTGCGCTTATGGACTGCGCTCATCTTGCGTCCGCAGCATCCCAAACACTGGGGCCTGGCCAGGCGCTGACGCTGAACGAGGACCTCGTCCTGTCGGGAAATGATTCGCTGGAGATGAGCGGATCGGCCGACAAGCCTTGCACGATCACGGGCAATCGCCACCAGATCGTCACGGCCGAGAAGTGGACGGGGAGTGTGAAGATTGCTCATTGCAACATGACGCAACTTGGGACGGGTGCGGACAAGCCGCAGTTTTACGCGATCGACGTGCACGCCGGCGGCGATTCGACGATCTCGATGGAAGACTGCGTATTCGACCAGTGCGCGGGGGTCAGTATTTACAACAGCGGTAATTCGACGGCCGTGTTTCGGCGGAACACGGTGCTGGAAAACTCGGCGGCTCCGGTGAGCAAGGATGTTGGCAACTCGGG
>JBBRHH010000694.1:0-2114 GCA_038222915.1 Tepidisphaerales bacterium | reverse complement strand
CGGGCGAGCCTGAGTGTAACACAAATTACACACGCCGTCATCCCGGCCGGCATCGGGCGAAGATGACAATAGGTTAAGGGGTTCCCGGTTCAGGGGAGAACAGCTTCTCCTTGTCCGGCTTACCCTTCCAGTCATCGGCGTCCGCTGGGGCCACGCCCTTGCGGGTGATGTTCGGCCACTGCCCAGGGGCGGAGTAAATGCGGTTGCGTTCCAGCCACGACGTTGCGCGGTCGTCGCTGTCTGGCAAGATCGCCTCGGCCGGGCATTCGGGCTCGCACACGCCGCAATCAATGCATTCGTCGGGATTGATGACGAGCATGTTTTCGCCGACATAGAAACAATCCACGGGGCAGACTTCGACGCAATCCATAAATTTGCAGCGGATGCAGTTCTCGTTGACCACATAGGTCATCGGGGACTCCTAAGAGTTGTACCGGGAAGATGGGGTGGCGGCGGGATATGCCTAGATTTCGGGATTACGGCAAGGGTTCTGCCGCATCGCCGCCTTGCGCGGAGGCCTCGGGGATCAGTCGGTAAAGCAGACGGGCGGCGGTTGCCGGCCCGCGCCGTTCGGCAAGCCCGGTTATTTCCAGCACCAGCACGTCGCCCCGGATTGGCAGGGTGATGACATCCCCGACCCGGACCCTGGCGTGCGGCTTTTCGGTCGGCTGGCGATTGATCCGCACTCCACCTGCCCCAACCAAGGCCGCGCAGTCCGCCCGGCCGCGCAGCATGCGGGCGCACCACAAATACATGTCCAGCCTTTGCCAGCCTGCGCCGTCGCTCATCGTTCGTCGCTCATAGCCCGAGTTTAGCCATCCCCGGCCGCAGATTCCAAGCGCCTGCACGATGATTTTCCGGCTTGCGCGCGCGACAATATCGGACGACGAATTGCCCAAGAACGCCCAAGTAAAAATAGCGCAGCAAGGAATGTTGTGATGAAATTCGGTGCGTTCTACGAACTGCAACTGCCGCGCCCACGGCATCGGCGCGACGGGCTGCGCTATGCAAGCGACATGACGGATGCCGAATGGGCGATCATTGGTCCGTTGCTTCCGCCACCTTCCCGGCTTGGTCGCCCACGAACTGCCGATCTACGCGAAATTTTGAACGGCATCCTGTTTGTTTTGCGTTCCGGCTGCCAATGGCGGATGTTGCCGAAGGACTGTCCACCGCGCTCTACGGTGCAGCGCTACTTCTATCGGTGGCGCGACTATGGCGTGTGGGCTCGGATCAATCATGTATTGGTGATGGACGCGAGGAAGGCGGCAGGGCGCGAGGCGAGCCCAATGGGCGGGATTATAGACCGTCAATCTGTCAAAACCACAGAGAGCGGCGGCCCCAAAGGTTATGATGCTGGCAAAAAGATTTCAGGACGCAAGCGTCATATCGTTACGGACACTTCGGGCTTTCTAGTTGGGCTACTGATCCATACCGCAGATATTCAGGATCGTGATGGCGCGGTGCCATTGCTGGCTTCGATCCGCCGCCTTTATCCCTGGCTACGGCATGTCTTCGCTGATGGTGGCTACGCAGGGCAAAAGCTCGTGGCCGCCATGAGCAATTTGGGTAGCTGGACGCTACAAATCGTCAAACGGTCAGACGCTGCAAAAGGCTTTGTCGTGCTACCGAGGCGGTGGGTCGTCGAACGCACCTTCGCCTGGCTCAATCGCAATCGCCGCCTGGCAAAGGATTTCGAAACCTCGATCGCTTCCGCAGAGGCCTGGGCGCTTATCGCAAGCGTCCGCCTCATGGCACAGAGATTGGCAAAGGGTTGATATCAAACGCTGCATTCCGAGTCAGACTCTGAGAGCTGATCGGGGGTCAGCTTCGATCCCAATCGCTCCGATTCACCCGAAATTCCACAGGCTCGACACTCAATGCCTTCGCGAGCTTGGCGATAATCATCAGGCTCACGTGGTACCTATACCGCTCACGTAGACGAAACAGGCTTCGACGCCGCGGCGATTGTCGGCCTCACCCAAAAACTGCCGCTGGCAATGCCCGGAAGGGTCTACTTCTGGCCCCCTCGGGAGATGAGGGGATTGCTCTCGGACGCCATTATTTCCCGAACGGCACCGCCCTCTCCGGGTTCGACCAGAACGAACTCGCTA
>JBBRHH010000693.1:0-2126 GCA_038222915.1 Tepidisphaerales bacterium | reverse complement strand
GAGCAGGAGGTAATTGTGGCCGAGGTGCTATCGCGTTTGCCGGCGGATTATCGCGACGTGATCCTCCTGCGAAATTTACAAGGTCTGCCCCATGACGAGGTGGCGCGGCGGCTCAACCGTACGCCCGGGGCGGTCAGAATGTTATGGGTTCGGGCGCTGGCACAGCTGAGACTCGAGATGGAGAAGATGGGCCTGAGCGGACCGACCGCGTCCGGCAGCGCTGCGCCCGGGGATATGTGCATCGATTGATGGCATCGAATGTTTCGAGTCGGCCGTGTACTCTGCGTGTCGAATGTCTGAAGACGCGAAAAACGCCTGGTTCATTTCGCTGGCGGGCCCGCCGCTGCAACCGCTGGAGATCGCGGCCCGGCCCGGGGGCGTCACCGTCGGCCGACACGATTCGTGTGAGGTGCAACTGCCCCCTGAAGGGGAAAACGTCTCGCGGCTGCACGCGCGCATCTCCCACGCGGACGATCAATGGCGCATCCTGGATTTGAAAAGCCGGTGGGGGACTTACGTCAACGGGCAGCGGATCTCGACGGAGCGCGACACCCTCCTTGCTCATCGCGACCTGGTGCGCATCGGACCATGGACCTTCAGTTTTTCAACGACGATCCCAACTGCCACCACCGGGCTTGAATCGCACAACGATCTCCAGGCAATGCAGACCATGGTGCGTTCGGTTCGCGAAGATCAGGTGCAACCGCTGGCGCAGGATCTTCTCGCCCATCTGCTGGAGGCCGCCGCCGGAATTCACGCCGCACGCTCCGAACAGGATCTCGCGCGTGTGCTGCTGGACGAAGCGATCCGCGGCACCGGGCTAAGCCGCGCTGCGTTCCTTCGGCCCTTGAATTCGGATGGTCAGATCGAAGTCGTCGCAGCCAAGCCGCAGGCGGCGGTCACCGGCGAAAGCTATAGCCGCTCGCTGTTGGCGGCCGCGTCGCGCGGTGTGGTCGCGGAACTGTCCGGCGAGAACCGACCGATGGACGTCGCCGCAAGCATCGTGCAAATGAGGATCAGCGTCGCACTCTGTGTCCCGATCATGCTTGCAGGCGGCAGCGGCGAGCCGGGCACTAAACGAACCGTCGCCGCTTATCTTTACCTCGACGCGCGCGACGAGGGCGGTGGATTCGGAGCGACTGGAAAGCTGCGTGCAAACGCCTCGGCCTATTGCGTGGCCCTCGCACGAATGGGCGGACTTTCCCTCTCAAATCTGAAGCGCATCGAGATGGAGCATCGGCAGGCGACGATGGACGCTGAGATCGAGGCGGCCGCCGAGGCGCAGCGATGGATCCTGCCGCCGCGTCAACAAACCTGTGGAAATTTCGATTTCACCGGCCAAAGCCGGCCCGGTCGATACCTCGGCGGCGACTTCTTCGACGTAATTCCGCTCCACGGCGGCCGGGTTGCTGTGTCGCTCGGCGACGTCTCCGGCAAGGGAATGGCGGCGGCCGTTCTCATGACCGCCGCGCAGGGCTATTTGCACTCGGCCCTCAGCGCACATGCGGACGTCGCAGAGGCGGTGACGCGATTGAATCAATTTGTCTCTCCGCGCGTGCCGGATGAAAAGTTTCTCACCCTCTGGGCAGCCATTTTCGATCCTATATTGAAGACCGTCACGTATATTGATGCGGGTCACGGTTATGCACTGCTTCTGGACGCAAATGGAAAGTCCGAACCGCTAACGGGTGGCGGCGGCCCGCCGGTGGGAGTGGTAAACGACTTCCCATATGAAGCCGTCTGCCTGCCGTTGCCGGACGCCGGGCGGCTGGTGATCGTGAGTGACGGCATCATCGAGCAGCCTGCGCCAGGCGGAGGCGAGCTACGCCAATTTGGGTTGGAAGGGTTGCACAAGACGCTTGCCGATACGGCTGTCGAACTGGACGTGATTTCCGCGATCTTCCTGGCCGTCGAGACGCATGCACAAACAATCGATCTGGCCGATGATGCGACCGCCGTCGTGATTCGGTGGTAGTATTTCGCCACGAATGGCAGGTGATATGCGATTTGGATTGATCCTTCTGGTCGGACTTGTTGCGGGATGTTCCAGCACGCCCAAGGCCGAAGCACCGCCCGCCCAGGACGTGGCGCTGTTCACCGGGGCAACCCACGTGCTGACGCAAGAC
>JBBRHH010000692.1:0-2139 GCA_038222915.1 Tepidisphaerales bacterium | reverse complement strand
TGAAACTGCAAGTGTTCGCCACTCCGATTCAGAAATCCGAGCTTCCCCGCCGGCGCAGGGATGAACTTCGACATGTCGGTGATCGATTTTTCGGAAAAGGTGTCATTGTCAAACACCACCGGAAACCAATCGCCCGGCCCGCCCTTCGTCTCCCCCGTCGTGCTCGGCTTGTTCACGCCCGACGGCACAAACGGCACGCGCGTAAAGCAGAAGCAGTCGATGCCCCCGCTGTTGGAAATATCCCCGTGAATCTTGAACGTGATCGTGTTCTCTCCCTTGGGCAGCTTCACCGTCCCCACCTTGATCCACGCCAGGAAGCGGTGATCCGGCTTGTCCGACAGCATGAATTCGCCGCGCTTGTCGGCGAAATCAATCTCCACCGCCGCCCCCTTGTTCAACTGATACGAAACCTTGGAAAACGTATTGCCCCGCCACCAGAACACATAGTCATCCGGCTTCACCACCTCAAACTTATAGCTCGCCGTCCCCGGCTTTCCCGCGTCATAGTGCGAGAGCCATTCCTTCCCCGACAAACCATCCTTGTGCACCGCGTCATACCACCCATGCTTTGTCACATCTTTAGTTGTCGCATCCTCGCCCTCAATCCAGATCGCCTGGTCCGGCCCTGCCACTGTTTCCGCCGTCCCGGCCGCACCCGGCTTGTTCGCCCCCGTCGGAATGAACCCTGTATTGTCGAACAGGAAGCAATCCATCCCGCCGCTGTTGGCGATGTCCCCATGAATCTTGAAAGTGATCGTATTGGCCCCCTGCTTCAGCGCCACCTTTCCCACCTTGATCCACGCCAGAAACCGGTGATCCGGCTTCTCCGAAATCATGTAATCCCCCCGCTTGTCGGCCATATCAATCTCAACCGCCTCGGCCCCGTTCAGCACATAGGACACCTTCGAAAAAGTATTCCCGCGCCACCAGAACGTAAAATCCCCCGCCTCGGCCGAGTCAAATTTGTAAGTCGCCGTCCCCGGTTTGTTCGCATCGTAATGGCTCAGCCATTCCTTCCCCGACATCCCCTCTTTCTTCACGGCGTCGTACCAGCCGTGTTTTGTGACGTCTTTCTCGGACGCATCCTCCCCTTCGATCCAGATCGACCCCGCCCAACTCGGCACCGCCACCAGCAACAACAGACAGTAAACAACTCTTTGCATCCGATGAACATATAGCAGGCCAAGCGGCCGATAAAGACCATAAGGAAGAAAGACCCAACGCCCATGGCCATCGCCGCGCCCCCCACCGAATCCTCGACCGTCCCGCCCGTCTATCAGATCGCCCCCTCCTTCCGCGAAGGGATGGAGCGCCTCCACGCCAGTTTCTTCGCCCGCGATCCCAACCTCTGGCCAGTCTTCCAAGACCCCGCCTTCGCCAGCGTCCTCAACTTTCGCAAAATCCAGGGCACGCTCAATCAGCGCGTCCGCCAATACCCCAACGGCCCGCAGCTTCGCGACCAGATCGAAACCCAGAGCAACCTGCCCACCGGCATGCGAAGCCCGAGTGATGGCATCGATCCACTCCTCCTCTTCACCGCTGCCCTCTCCAAAAACTGGGACGACCCCGCCAGTGTTGAAAACGTCGTCACCTCCCCCTCCGACGCCGCCATCTTCGGCAGCATGGCCGGTATCCTCGTCAATCCCAATCTCGTTCATCCGGAATATTCCGAGATGGCCAGCGAGCTCGAATCCATGGTCGTCCGCGAAGTCGCCTCCCTCGCCGGCTACGACCCCGCCCAGTCCACCGGCATTTTTACCCAGGGCGGCACCTTCTGTAATCTCTATGGCTATCTCCTGGGCATCCGAAAATCACTCCCCCACTCCCGCGACCTCGGCCTCGAATACGGCCAGGACTACCGCATCATTAATTCCGGCGCTGGTCACTACTCCAACATGACCAACCTCTCCCTGCTCGGCGTCAACCTCCGCCGCAAGACCATCCGCATTCGCATCACCGATGACAATGACATGGACATGGCGGACCTCGAGCGCCAGCTCCGCGCCTGCTTCCAACTCGGCTGCGTCGTCCCCACCATCATGCTCACCATGGGCACCACGGATACCTTCGGCGTCGATCGCGTCAAACCCGTCGACGACCTCTGCCAGCGCCTCTGCGAGCAATACGAAGTCACCGCCA
>JBBRHH010000691.1:0-2162 GCA_038222915.1 Tepidisphaerales bacterium | reverse complement strand
CGCCGCCGCGATGCGCTCCAACCTGAACATCGGCCTGCGCCACGCACTACCGATCTTCCCATTGGCGTACATCGGTGTCGGCGTCGCTGCCAGTTGGGCTTTGCGCCGCTGGCCGCGGTTAACTGGCTGGGCGCTCGCGGTGCTTGGCGTTTTGCTTGCCGCCGAAACGTTGCGGACGTTTCCAGACTACCTCTCCTTCTTCAACGTTGCGTCGAACGCGTCGCGAGCGCCAGTCGACACGCTCGGTGACTCCAACCTGGATTGGGGACAGGATCTACCGTTGCTCGCGGATTGGCAAAGACATCATCCGGAAACACCCTTGTATCTCTGCTACTTTGGAATGACCGATCCGGCCGCCTACCAAATCAGATATACGGCGCTTCCCATCGCGTACAGTTTTGGAACCAAGCCAACAATTCCCGACAAGAAGGGTGTCATCGCGATCAGCGCAACCAAGTTGCAGGGTATTTATCAGCGCGCTGAAGACCGGGTCTATCTACCCCTGATGAATCGCAAACCTGTGGCCATATTGGGCGGCTCCATTTACCTCTTCGACTATCCGGGAGAGCCGCCCATTGACGTAACGCCGTGGGAGGAGCTGCTGCGCCGTCGGCAGGCGACGACTCAGCCGGCCGTCTCCCGCGATCCAGAATGACCAATTGCACGAGATCCAGGCTATCTCTGCTGAATGCTGTCAGGCTCCGCCGATTCCCCCGATCCCTCGACTTATTTTTCAAACTTGCTAAAAGAATCCGACCGCAACGGCCGAATCTATAACTGAGCTCTCGTCGGTTTTTCCACCGCTGGCAGGCTGTCTGCGCCATGGGAGCGGCCGTGGGCGCCGATTTCCGGAGTTTTCTTGGGCCGCATTCCAGACATCCTTGACGAACATGCCCGGCGCACGCCTGACGCCGCGGCCATCTTACAGACGGGCCGGCCGCCCCTGAGTTATGGCCGGCTCGCCTCCCAGGTTCGAAATGTGGCTGCGATGTTGCGCGACGCAGGAATAGAGCCTGGCGCGCGGGTAGCGGTCGTGCTCTCCGACGAGGCAAGCCTTGCCGCGGCGATACTGGCCGTCGCGAGCGTAAGCGTTTGCGCGCCGATCAACCCCGCCTATACCGCCGGGGAATTTGAGTCCCGATTCAGGTCAATTCGTGCGAAGGCAGTGATCGTTGGAGGCGACGGTCCGGCTGTTTCGGCGGCCAATGCGCTCCAAATCAAAGTGCTTCAGGTCACTCCGACCCTGACCGATGCGGCCGGCGTCTTCTCGTTCGACGGTTATCGGACCAGCGACCCAACCGCCGCCGCCGAGCCAACGGCGCAAGATGGCCCGGCCATTCTGATGTTCACCTCCGCGACGTCCGCCCTCCCAAAGCTTGTGCCTTTGACGCATCGCAATCTTCTCGCCTCCGCTCAAAATATTGCCTTCGCGACACAACTCTCCACATCGGATTGTTGCCTTGGCCTGATGCCGCCGTTTCATATTCACGGCCTCAGCACGCTGCTCGCCTCAATCGTTGCCGGTGGCAGTTATGCCAGCGCGTCTCCTTTCTCGATCGATCATTTCGCGATTCAGATGCGCGAGTTCTCGCCAACCTGGTACTCCGCATCGCCCGTCATTCACCGTGCCATCGTCGACTACCTGCATCGCGATCCCGACGCATTGGCAAGAAAGTCACTCAGATTCGTTCGCTCGGCCTCATCGCCGCTGCCCGCCCAGCTGCACACGGAAGTCGAGCAGACGTTGGGCGTCCCGCTGCTCGAAGCCTACGGCATGACGGAGGCCGGCCCGCAGATCGCCAGCAACCGCATCCCGCCCGCCGCGCGTAAGCCTGGCTCAGTTGGCCAGGCCGCCGGGCCCGAAGTGGCGATCATGGGGATCGATGGACAGCTCTTGTCCACCGGCATGACCGGCGAGATTGTCATTCGCGGCGAAAACGTCATGTCCGGCTACGACGCCGATCCGGCCGCGACCCGGGCCGCCTCTACTCAGGGCTGGTTTCGCACTGGTGACCTTGGCTATCTCGACAGCGACCAATACTTGTTCGTCACCGGTCGTCTCAAGGAAGTCATCAACCGCGGCGGCGAACAAGTCTCACCGCGCATGATCGAGGAAGTACTCCTGCAACACCCTGCCATCGCCCAGGCCGTCGTATTTGGCG
>JBBRHH010000690.1:0-2164 GCA_038222915.1 Tepidisphaerales bacterium | reverse complement strand
GGTATAATCTGTCCATGAACTATCGTTTGATGGACAAGCAGGTCATTTATGAGGGGACGCGGGTGCGCCTGGAGCTGCATCATCTGGAGGATGAAGATGGACGGCGGATTGAGAAGGAGGTTTGCGTTCATCCGGGGGCGGTCGTGATTGTCCCATTCATTGACGACCATACGATTCTCCTGATCCGCAATCGGCGGTATACCATCAGCGAGGTTTTGATTGAGCTGCCGGCTGGCGGGTTGGAGAAAGGCGAAAGTCCGATGAACGCGGCGGGGCGGGAGTTGCAGGAGGAGACGGGGCATTTGGCGGGGAGGATTGTTCCGCTCTGGGGGTTCTATACGTCGCCGGGAATTCTTTCGGAGAAGATGTACGCTTTTGCGGCCTATGATCTGGAGAAGACGTCGACAGCGCTGGAGGCCGGCGAAGAGATCGAGATTTGTCCGACACGGTTTGACCAGGCACTTGAGATGATCCGGGAAGGCCAGATCGTGGACGGCAAGACGATTGCTACGCTTTTGATGTACGAGCGATTTCGAGTTCGCGGTTAAATTCGAGACGGCATTCAAGGCAAGAGGCGAGCGAAAATGGCATGGCAGGATCGCGAATATAACAGTGGCATGGGAGGCCGATCCGGAAATCCGCTCTGGAATCTGCTGGCCGGATCAATCCCAATAGGAACACTTTTCCACATTCGCATCCGCATCCACGCCTCGCTGGTTCTGTTTGCCTTTTTCACAGTCCTTTTGTCGCCGCTGGGTAACTCCGGTGAATATGGGTATGCGGTGAAAGCCGCCTTGACGAGCATGGTCATCCTGTTTGGGATTGTCCTGCTGCATGAATTCGGGCATTGCTTTGCGGCGCGGGCAATGGGCGGGCATGCGGATGACATTCTACTGTCGCCGATTGGCGGTTTGGCCTCGACTAGTCCGCCGCGGAGGCCCTGGCCGGTATTTGTGACGGTGGCGTGTGGGCCGCTGGTGAACGTACTGATCTGCGTTCTTACTTCTACAGCGCTCTGGGGGTTAAATCGTGGCCGCGTCGCATTCAACCCACTCACCCCGCTGACACCGTTCAAGGCCTACTTCCATGGAATTGGGCTGTCATACTATCTGTACTGGATCTACCTCGTTAGCTGGGCACTTCTGTTGTTCAACCTGTTGCCGATTTATCCACTGGACGGCGGGCAGATGTTGCAAACGATTCTCTGGCCGAAGCTGGGGTACTTTCGGTCGATGATGATCGCAACAATCACCGGAATGGTTGGCGCGGTCGTGGTAGGGATCATCGGGCTCGCGAAGGGATACTTTCTCCTCGTTTTTGTGGCGCTGATCGGTTTTCAATACTGTTTCCAGAAGCGGTTGATGTTGAAGCAGATGGGGCCTTATGGCCTGGAAGAAGACGGTATTGATTACAGCTCGAGTCTTCGGTCGGATGCGCCGCACCGGCATCGGCTGAGCCGTCGGGTGATTCGCAAGGCGCGCAGGCGGGCGGCGGAGGAACAGGCCGAGCAGGGGCGGATCGACGATATTCTGGCGAAAGTTTCGGCGCACGGCATGCACAGTTTGACGTGGTGGGAGAGGCGTACGCTCAAGAAGGCCACCGCGCGGCAACGGGAGCGGGACCTGGAGATGTCGCGGGCGGATCGGGATTGAGATTTTCACTTCGGCTCTAACCTGGGAGATGGATGGGCACATCGATTGTCATAGCGCCTGGGGTTGGTGAGAAATACTGGCTTGTGGGGGATCACATTACTTTGAAGGTTGGGCCGGCGGAGACGGGTGGGGCTTATTCTGTTGGAGTGACGTGGGTTGCGCCTGGGGGTGGGCCGCCGCCGCATTTGCATCATCGGGAAGATGAGATGTTTTATGTTATTGAGGGGAAGGTTCAGTTTATGCAGGAGGGTCGCGCATTTGTGGCGGGGCCGGGGGCGGCGGTGTTTTTGAAGCGGGGGATTTCGCACGCGTTTAAGAATGTTGGGGATACGCCGATCCGTTTTGTGCTGGTGGCGATGCCGAGCGGGTTTGAGTCTTTTGTGGCGAAGTGCGGGACGGCGATCGATCGGATTCCGTGTGATCTTCAGGTGGATGGGCCGGCGATTCAGAAGTTGCTGGCGGTGGTGCCGGAATTTGGGATTGAGCTGGTCCGGGATAGTGGGCCGGTGGTG
>JBBRHH010000689.1:0-2169 GCA_038222915.1 Tepidisphaerales bacterium | reverse complement strand
AGAGGCGTGGGATGCGGCGATTGCGGTGGGGGAGCGGATGGCATCGACGGATGACGGAAATGTGCTGGCGAATATGGAGGCGCTGGAAGAGGCGACGGTGATGCTAAGTGCGCACGAGCGGGGGGCGGCCGCGATGCACATATGGGACTTGGTGGGGCCGAATTCGAAACTGCAGCCGGCGGCCGGGGCGCGGTATGCGCATTTGCTGTTGTGGCGATCGGCGGAGTTGGAGAAGGCGCTGAAGATTCTGGAGCCGCTCGCGAAGGGATCGAAAAATGATGCGCTGCTGCGGACTTATGCGCATGCTCTGGTGTTGAACCAGCGGGTGGATGAGGGGAAGAAGATTCTGAATGGTTTGCCGGATCAAGCGCCGCCGGACAAGCAGGCCGCGATCAGCGGGGCGCTGGCGCGAACGATTGAGTATTACATCAAGGAGGGGGATTGGGAGACCGGGGAGGATTCGTGGGACACGTGGCAGAGCAAGTTTCCCAGTGATTTCCTGGGCGGTTACAGCGTGCTGCTGAAGACGCGGTTGATGGAGCTTAAGAAGGCGCCGGAGGCGGCGGCGCGGGTGGCGGAGGCCTTTGCGCTGGCGATGCCGCGATCGTCATATTCGCCGCAGTTGCTGGATCGGGCGAGCAAGTTGTTGGCGAAGTCGAATGCCGCAAAATCCAGGCAGTTGCACGACCTGCTAAAACAGAAGTACCCCGAAGATCCGCTCAGCCAGGATGTGCCGGAGAAATAGGCCGGTTTAGTCCCAGCGAAAGACGCCCTTGCCCCACGCGTAGAGGTAGGACACCAGCAGGATGACTACGAAGACGATCATCTCGAGCAGCAACGCGCCCGAGCCGACATGCTTCTGGATGGCGTAGGGGAAGAGAGTGGCCCAGGGATAGAAGAAGACAATTTCGACGTCGAAGACCAGGAAGATCATCGCGACCAGATAAAAGCGGACGTTGAAGCGCTGGCGGGCGTCACCGATGGGCACCATGCCGCTTTCGTAGGAGATTTCCTTGCCGGGGCCGGTGCGGTGGGGGCCGATGACGACGGAGGCGACGACATTGACGATGGCGAAACCGATACCGATCAGGATCAGCAGAACTACTGGGAGCCACGCGGTGCGGGGGTCATCGGGGGCTTGTGCAAGAATGGGGAAGATGCTCATAACCGTTCCTTGGATTGACAGGGTGAATACTCTACGGACCATGTGGGCAATTGCAACGCCGCATACGGTGGAACGATTTTGCCGATAAGACAAGGCGGCGGGTTCGCGCCCTCCTGCGTGTGGGCAGATGTAAGTCTATCTCGAATTCGTCCCGTCGGTAACTTACTGTATGCTTACGGCGGTACTGGAGAGCCCGGGAATGTATGCGACCGCGAAGAACAGGCTTCGTTTGAGCTTGCGTGCGCTGAAGCGTGCGTATCAATACCCATTGCTGCTACCGCATCACCGCGTCGTGGAGAGCGGCGTGCAGACGCTGGATCGAACGATCCAGCACATGGACTATCACGAGCTGGCCGCTCTGAAGCTGTGCGACGGGTCGCGGACGGTGGCGGAGGTTACGCAACAGACACAGGTGACGGGGGCCCGGTTGCTGGAACTGTACGAGCAGGAGATGCTGCTGATCTGGCCGACTGCGGTGCCGCTGAAGCCGAAGTTTGAGTCGCAACCCAAACATGTCATCGTTTCGCCGCATCCAGATGATGCGGCGTTCTGCCTTGGCGGGTTGATGCTCAATTCCGAGAGCGGCGCGGTGATGGTGCTGGACATTTTTACGCGTACGGCGTGGACGCGGCTTCCAACGGAACTGAACGACGTCGCGAAGATTCAGTCGGTGCGGATGATGGAAGAGCACTTCATGGCGCGGCTGGCGGGATGCCGGTTGCACAACCTTGATTTTCCCGAGGCGCTGCTGCGGCAGCACATGATCGAGGGGGTTTTTTCCGACGCGCCCAGTTCTTCGTGGGACCAGGACGTGCAGTCGGAAGTGCGATCGGCGGTGTCAAACATCGCCGGGTTGTATAACTCGGTGACCTGGTCCTTGGCGTTGTCGGGCTGCTGGCCGAGATCCTTCTTCACGTCATCGATCTTCTTGTCGAGGGCGTCCTTGGCTTTGTTCAGTTCGGCGACGACCTTCACCTTGCGCAACATCTGGGTCAGGATGATCT
>JBBRHH010000688.1:0-2219 GCA_038222915.1 Tepidisphaerales bacterium | reverse complement strand
CGGAGAGTCGCGCCAAGCTTTTATTGGCTGGCGGCGGAACCAACGCCGCATATCGCCCACGATCTGCGTTTAAGATTTGATGAGACTCGAGCCTGGATGGCTGGGGAGCGGGTGTATGGCGTGTATGGGACAGCGATGTATCCGCCGGCGACGTATGCAATGCTTTGGCCGTTTGTGGGGTATCAGTCATTGCCGCTGGTGCGGTTGATCTGGACAGAGACAGCGCTGATTTCGCTCCTGCTATTGCTGGGAATCGGAGTGATGGAAAGTGGTAGATGGCCGTGGCAGGCAAAGTTGTTGATCGGGGCGGCGATACTTTCGAACTATTCGATTAGCGTGGCGGTGGCGACTGGGCAAATGAGTTTGCAGGTGTTGCCGCCCATCATTCTATCGATGCTGATTGCGACGCGCCAGAAGGTAAATCTCGGGCGTGACATCCTCGCAGGCGCGTTGTTTGTGCTGGGAATGGCCAAGCCGCAGATTGCGTTGCCGTTCGGTTGGATCCTGTTGTTCGCGCCGCGTCGATTGCGGCCGGCGCTGCTTGCCGCGGGGATCTATGTCGCGGTCACCCTTTTTGCAGCGATGTTTCAGGGTTCGCAGATGTGGGCGTCGCACGTTCAACAATTCAAATGGGCGTCGAGGCACGGCATGGAGGAGGGGTATGGCAACCTGAATGTGTGGCTGTCAAATGCGGGTCTGACACGCTTGATTTTGCCGGCGTGGATCGCAGTGTTCCTTGGGACCGGAGCGCTGGTTTATTTTTACCGCGATGGTGATGTCTGGATTCTGATGGGGATTTGTGCACGGGTCGCGCGAATGTGGTGCTATCACCGACGGTATGACGATGTGATGCTGCTGATCCCGCTCATCGCGCTCATTCGCGTGGCGTGGCAACGACAGGGAAAACGAGTCAACATCTTTGGATGGCTGACCGTGCTCTTCACGCTGATCATGATTCAGCAGGACCAGATGGGTCGACTGGCGCGGTTCGGATGGCAGGTCCTTGCTGCACATGTGGCAATCTGGGTAGTGGCGCTCGCGTTTCTCGTGTGGGAATTGGTGGGACGTTGCACGGCGGCAAACGCCGGTGTTAGGAATCGGGCCGGTGTTGCATGCGGATTTCCGGTCCAATAGCCGATATTACCGCTGTGTGGCCAAGGATTGCAGCAAAGTTGCCGTGAGTGGCAGCCGACGTATATTTTACGGGTCTGGCTCTGTGGGATGTTCCGTCTCGGGGAGAGATGCTGTCTTGAGCAGAGTTTCAATTATCGTTCCGGTGCGCGATGGCGGGGAGAGGTTCTGCGCATGCCTCGACGCTGTGGCGGCATTGAAGCCGGCGCCTGCGGAGTTGATTGTCGTCATTGATGGCGATGGGGACGAGGATGCAGCGGCTGCGACGCGAGCAGGGGCGCGCGTGTTTCAAACTTCAACAGCTCATGGTCCGGCCGCCGCTCGAAATCTTGGGGCAAAACACGCTGTTGGCCAGATTCTTCTGTTTCTCGATGCCGATGTCGTGCCTGCGCCGGATGTGGTGGGGAAAGTCGAGGAGGCGTTCGAGGCGCGGCCGGAGACCGCGGCGATTTTCGGTTCGTATGACGACGCGCCGGGCGAGGCGAATTTTCTATCGCAGTACAAGAATCTCTTCCACCATTACGTGCACCAGATCGGACGCGAAGACGCGTTCACGTTCTGGTCGGGCTGTGGCGCAATTCGACGGGAAATATTTCTGGCGAGCAACGGATTTGATCAACAGACCTACGTGCGGCCGGCAATTGAAGACATTGAACTGGGTTATCGGCTGCGGAGGGCCGGGCACTCGATTTCGCTCCGCAAGGATATTCAGGTGAAGCACCTGAAGCGGTGGACGGCCTTTTCACTTTTGAAAACCGACTACGCACTGCGGGCCGTTCCCTGGACGCGGCTGATCTTGCGCGAAGGCAAATTGCCCAACGATTTGAACCTTTCGACCGCCAACCGGCTGAGCGCCGCCCTGGTGAGTTTGATCATGGTCGCGATGTTCGCGGGACTCGCATATTGGCCGTTGCTTTTGGCCATCCCAATTCTGATGACCGGGCTCTTACTGGCGAACGCGCGGCTCTATCGATTCTTCGCCGCAAAGCGGGGCATTGGATTCGCGATTCTGGCGATTCCGTGGCATTGGATCTATTACCTTTGCGGAAGCGCGGCCTTTGGTATCGTCACGGCAATGCATCTGGTTG
>JBBRHH010000687.1:0-2305 GCA_038222915.1 Tepidisphaerales bacterium | reverse complement strand
CGGGGTCGAGCGAGCGCGAAACGTACCTATAAGAAGGAAGAAGTCAAAACATATTTTCTACGGGGACGCCCAAATCTTTTTTTGATTCTTCAGGGGTGTCCTGACCACGTGCAACCGGCGTGTCCTCTCCGGTCTTGGAACAAGCGTTGGCTGTTGCGATCTTCGGATCGCGGTTCAAGGTCGGCTCGTCGCGAGCGATCTTGCTCGGTTCGGGTCGGTTCGGCTATGGTTCTCTCGCCTGGAGAAGCGGAGTGGGGCTCTGCAGGAGTGCAACCCTACGAGGAATATCCAGGCCGACGGTGCGCCGATGGCGCCTCCAGGCCCTCGCGGATTCGTCCTCGAGGGCCTCTTGCGTCCGCCCATCGGACACCCGAGCCATGCCTTTGAAAACTCAACCAGCGAACCGGCAGCAATCTCGTCCTCTCGCCGTCTCGGTCGTCCTTGCAACACGCGGTCGTTTCACCTTCGTCGGCAAGCAATCCTTAAAAAGGTCGCTCATGCACTAATCTGGAACTCTCCTGAAAGATCGTCTCCTTGGGGAGTCCACCCTGCGGAGGTTCATGAAGACTGGTGAGCGTAGCAAAACAGAAGGCGGGCTCATTCAAACTGCGGGAACTCCGCTTTCGCGGGTTCATACGTTTCGTCGGAACTCCGCCTCCTGCATGATTGTCTTACGCCTATTACAACCGTTCGTCACAATGACGCCGCGCTCCGTGCCGCGCTCCGTGCCGGGCCCGCATGATGAGCAGTGCCCAGCGCATTGATCGCGGCCGACGCCTGACCCACCCATTCCGGATGGTACACGCTGCCATTTTTCCACAGGCCCCATAACGTCGCCGAATGCAAGCTCGCCGTGTTGCGACGCGCCAAATCCCGCGACAGGCCTTGCTCCAGCCACCTCCCATAGTGCTCGGCGAACGGGTTCTCCCCTTGCGCGGCCGCCGATTTCGCCGCGCCAAGGATCGTTGACTTCAAGAGTCGACTCACGTGCTGCGGCACCGCCAAATACGTCGGCCCATTGCCGCTCCGGCGCCGCTCCAAACCAATCCCGAGATATTTCCACAACGACTCTTTGCTCCGAAACCGCCACGGCGTGTCTAGGTAAACGTACAGCGTCGCCGCTCGCACCCAGCCCAGTCCCGGCATTTCCTCGAAGCGACGCACTACGTCCACCCGCTTCGCCAACTCGACCAGCCGCCGCCGAAACGTCTCCTCCAGCGCCGCCAACTGATCGAAACTCGCCAGCAAACACGCCACATCGTCCCGCAACACCGCATGCGCGGGCAATTGCTCCACAAGCGCCGGCCTCGCCTCCGCCTGGGAAAAGTCCCTGGACCGAATCATCACGCCATGCCGGCGAAACAAACACCAGATCCGATGCCCTTCCCGAACCCGCTGCCGCACCTGGCTGTGATACAGCGACACGTGCTGCCGAAAAACCGTTTGCTCGATGGTATCCACCTGATGCACGGCCTTGATGTAGCCGCCCCAATACAGTCGCGCCAATTTCTCGGCGTCGATGTCGTCGTCCTTGTCGCCATCCTTGCAAATGAGCCGATTCCGCCGCGGCTCGGCCACCACCATCTCGTCGACCGCCGACCGCAAATTCCGCCACAACCAGTTGGCCAACGGCCCTTCCTCAATGACCAACCGCCTCGGCCGCGGCACCGTTTCGAGAAACTTCGTCAAGCCGGGAATCGCCGTCGGCAGCTTCTGCCGCGACACCACTTTTCCTCCCGGATCGAGCACCGCAGCTTCGCAAAACAAACAATGCGTGTCCAGGGCGATACAATGACCGCGTTTCATCGGGGCCTCCATGCGTTGAGAATCCAGCCGTCGTTAACCGCGGCCAGTTTACCCAACGACAACCATGGACGCCCCGACTTCTTTTATCTTCAAACGGCCGCAGGTGATCGATTAGTTCAAGCGAGCTTCGATCTCGCGCAGGTACCGCAAACTGTCGCGTGCGATGGTCACGGGATCGGGCGTGTAGTCGAACACTTCCACCGACACGAAACCGCCATAGCTCACATCCTTGAGCGCCTGCAAGATCGGCGCGAAATCGGTGTCTCCGAAGCCGGGGCCGCGGCGGTTGGCGTCGTTGGCGTGGAAGTGGCCGATCCTGGCGGCGTGCGTGCGAATGAGGTCGGGGATCGGCGTTTTCTCGCTGCTCATGGCTTTCACATCCAGGTGCAGAACAAAATTCGGATGATCGAGCCGGCCCAAAATGTCGACGGCTTCGGCGGCGGTCTGGATGAAGTCGGTTTCCGACGGGGCGAGCGGTTCGAGGCAGAGCTTCACGCCG
>JBBRHH010000686.1:0-2309 GCA_038222915.1 Tepidisphaerales bacterium | reverse complement strand
GCCATGCGTTTGCCCATGCCGTCCTGGCCGCGCTCGGCGTGCCAGTGGTGCTTGCCGGAGAAGTCGAGCAGGGTGTTGATGTTGGGATCGGCGAGGAAGGAGACGCTGCCGCCGTTGCCGCCGTCACCGCCTTCGGGGCCGCCCTTGGGGACGTACTTTTCACGGCGGAAGGAGATTACGCCGTTGCCGCCGTCGCCGGCTTTGATGTGGATGTTGGCTTCGTCGACAAACATGTGTGCAAAAGAGAGGAAGGCACGCGCGGGTGATATTACCCTGCGTGCCTTCGGTTGCTTGGAGCGCGGCCTGGAGGATCGATCAGGCGCGAATGTGAACCTTGCGGCCCTGGAATTCGACCTTGCCGGCAATGAGGGCGAAGAGTGTGTCATCGCCGCCGATGCCGACGTTGTAGCCGGGATGGAAGCGGGTGCCGCGCTGCCGCAGGATGATGCTGCCGGCGGTCACCAGTTGTCCGCCGTAGGCTTTGACGCCCAGATACTGTGGATTGGAGTCGCGGCCGTTGCGAGTCGAGCCTTGACCTTTCTTATGTGCCATCTGATACCTCTTTTAGTTTCGTGATGCTCGTTCGATCCTCCGCCAGGCCGCCAGGCCGCCTTTACGCGGGGTGGAGATCATAGCCGGGTAGGGATTTTGTGGCAATAGCGCGATCTTCGTCGTTTTTACTGCTCTTTGGGTGCTGGAAGCAGGGTTCGAATGTGAATTTCTTTCAACTGGCGTTCGTCGACGGGTGACGGACTGCCGCACATGAGGTCGCTGCCGGATTGGGTTTTTGGGAAGGCGATGACGTCGCGGATGTTGGTCAGGCCTCGCAGGATCATGATGAGGCGGTCGAGGCCCAGGGCGATGCCGCCGTGCGGGGGTGCGCCGAATTGGAGGGCGTCGAGGAGGAAGCCGAATTTTTGGCGCTGGGCAGTGTCGTCGATGCCCAGGAGCGAGAAGAGTTTTTGCTGGACATCCATGCGGTGGATACGGATGGAGCCGCCGCCCAGCTCGGAGCCGTTGCAGACGATGTCGTAGGCCTTGGACTTGATGGACTCGACGACTTCGCGGTCGCGGCTGTCGAGCTTGTGGAGGTCGTCATCCAGCGGGGCGGTGAAGGGGTGGTGCGTGCTGTTGTAGCGGTGCTCCTGCTCGTCGTATTCGAAGAGAGGGAAGTTGACGACCCAGACCCAGGCGAATTCGGTGCTGGCGGGAAGTTGGAGGTCTTTAGCCATTTTCAGGCGGAGCTCGCCGAGGACGCGGTGGACGATTTTGGGTTTGTCGGCCGCGAAGCAGAGGAGGTCGCCTTCTTTTGCGCCGAGGCGCTCGATGAGGCGGGGGGCGATGGGCGCGAGGAATTTGGCGACGCCGGTGTCGAGGCCGGTCGCGGTGACTTTCGTGACGGCGAGGCCTTTTGCGCCGAAGGTTTTGGACCACTCGGCGAGGGAGTCGGTCTCCTTGCGAGTGAGTTTTGCACCGCCGGGAACGACGATGGCCTTGACGAGCGGGGCTGTTTTGAAGACGCCGAAGTCGGTTTCCTTGACGAGGTCGGAGATGTCGACGAGGGGCATGCCGTAACGGAGGTCGGGACGATCGGAGCCGTACTTCTGCATGGCCTCGTCGTATTCCATGTGCGGAATTGGGTTGGGCACTTCGACGTTGAGGATGTCTTTCCAGATGAGGCGGATCAGCTCCTCCATGAGGGAGATGATGTTCTCGCGGTCGATGAAGGACATTTCCACGTCGAGCTGGGTGAACTCGGCCTGGCGGTCGGCGCGGGGGTCTTCGTCGCGGAAGCAGCGGACGATCTGCATGTATTTGTCGCAGCCGGCGACCATGAGAAGCTGTTTGAAGAGCTGCGGGGATTGCGGGAGGGCGTAGAAGCTCCCGGGGACGAGGCGCGAGGGGACGAGGAAGTCGCGTGCGCCTTCGGGGGTGGATTTGGTGAGGAAGGGTGTTTCGATTTCGAGGAAGCCCTGGTCGGAGAGGAAGTCGCGCATGATCTTGGTGACGCGGTGGCGCGTGCGCAGTGTTTGCTGCATCTCCGGGCGGCGGAGGTCGAGATAGCGGTGGGCGAGGCGTTTTTCCTCGGAGACGTTTTCATGTTCGTCGGGGGTGAAGGGGGGCGTGGGGGAGGCGCTCAAGACTTCGAGCGTCTTGACGGCGATTTCGATTTCGCCGGTGAGCATGCGCGGGTTGGCCAGGCTCTTGCCTTTGGCATCAAGCCCGCGCTCGCGGACGGTTCCGGCAACGGAAATGACCCATTCGGAGCGCAGCTTGCGCGCCTCATCATGTACCGCCTGGCCGCAGAT
>JBBRHH010000685.1:0-2342 GCA_038222915.1 Tepidisphaerales bacterium | reverse complement strand
TCAAGTTCATCACGCCAGCCACCCTCAAGCGCCTCGTTCGACGCCTCAACGACACCCCACGCAAATGCCTGGACTTCAAGACGCCCGCCGAGGCATTCTCCAAACTCAAATCAATCGTTGCACTTCAAACGTGACTCCATCGGGTCCTGCCGACGTATCCACCCGGAAATTCGCATCGCGCTCGCTCGGTAGCGCTCGCACGGGTCCTGACAGCTCGAAATGCCGTTGCAGGATGTCGCCGACCTCCGCCGTAGATGCGGCGGGAGTCTCGGACTCCAGCACATCGTCCAGTTCCAATAATTCTGACATTCCGGGATTCCGCTTCGCGGCTTTAAGTGCAGTCAACACGCTGGCCAAGTCCTGGATATTCGCCCGACTGAGGTGCGTGCAGAGCGCCGGTGGACGTTGCTCATCCACGCGGCGATCAGGCAGAACGGCGATACTGTCGCTCACGCGCCCTACATGAGCACGCGCTGGTCGCGGGACCATTTGTTGCCGCGCGAGACCGTCACCGTTCCGCCCCTCATT
The DNA here is from genome assembly GCA_038222915.1 of Tepidisphaerales bacterium. GTDB lineage: Bacteria > Planctomycetota > Phycisphaerae > Tepidisphaerales > Tepidisphaeraceae > JBBRHH01. Next base: position 1,814 of record JBBRHH010000685.1, on the reverse strand, counting down.
TCGATGACAGGCAGCTCGGCGAGAGCGTTGACGACATGAAACATCGTCGGAAGGTCCGAGAAGGTGGCACGATGGAAGCGCACGCTTGCGTTGCCAGCCTGCCGCCGCTCGACGACATTGTCCGGATCGCCCGCCGGCGTGAGGGTGACCTGGCAGACATCCGCCTCGCCCCACGCCTCGGTGCGTGGCACGTACTTCAACATCAATGCCCCGTCTGATGGCGTGGTTTGCTGGACTTGTTGCTGCACTTGCGGCGCGTCGCGCAGATCGGACACGGCGAGATCGAGAAAACGAAACCCCATCCAACCGGCTTCGCAAAGTTGCGCGCCACCCCAGTTCCGAGGCTCCTGAATTTCGGCATAGAGCTTGGGATGACCGATTTCGCCCCGGCCAGCGATAATGGGATCAGCAAGGTTCTCCCAGATGACCGCAACAAATTTTCCGGTCGCCTTATCCCGGCGGCCGGTGAACGTGGCGGGCCAGCTCACCCAGATCATGGAGTATCCACGTCCGGCCAGGAAGTCGATATCGGTCATATGGTGGCATTCGACGGTCACGACAGGTTCGCCCGCGAGCTTAAACCCCTCCGGCAGATGTCGATCCAACAACTTGGGATCGGTTAGGAAACTTGCCGTAACCGAAATCAAACGCGGGCTGAGTTTTCGGTCGATGACGACATCCGGCGGCAACTGCCGGGGTCCAGGCGTCGGCCCGAAATGAGTGGGCATCCGATAAAGACGGCCGGCTTCAAAACGATAACTCATGGCGAACTCCGTGGTTGGTGTTTGCTTGTGGCTTAACTACTGACTGCAGCGCTCGTGTTCCCGGTTGCGCGCCGTCACATGGACTCGTCTTCGGGAGCGGGTTCAGCGCAGGCCGCGCCAGATCGAGGTGCTGGCCGCGTGTGCCGTCTTCTGCCGGTGGGGCCCGCTCCCGGATACTCCAATGCCTTAATCTCACGGAGCATCAAACCATTGCAAAATCATAGAATTCAGGTGCTAGATGAGAAAACCTCATCTACACTGATGGCATGAGGAAGCTTCCGCCCCTTCGCGCGCTCCATGCTTTCGAGGCCGCCGCCCGGCATCACAGCTTCGCGGCTGCCGCGAATGAGCTCGGCGTCACGCCGACGGCCATCAGCCATCAGATACGGCAATTGGAAGAAGCCTGCGGCGTAAAGTTGTTTCAGCGGCGCCCGCGGCCTTTGCTCCTGACGAGCGCCGGGGCACGTCTCTATCCGGCCTTGCGCAATGGCTTCGATGCGCTGGCCGCGGCGATGGCTTTGCTGGCTGAACAGGACGCGCAAAGGCCGCTTCGCGTTACGAGTTCGAATGCATTCGCCAGTAAATGGCTGGTGCCACGACTACCGAAATGGCGCGAAGAAAACCCGACGATGGCTTTGGAAATCATCGGCACGGATGCGGTGCTCGATGTGAGAGCGGGCGCCACGGACGTCGCGATCCGTCATGCAAGAAAGCCGCCGCTCGACTTAGTGGCGCATGAGGTGTTTCGGGACACGTTCGTTGCCGTTTGCAGCCCGCGTCTGCTGGAACAACATGGCCCAATCGAGCGGGCCGCGGATCTGCTGCGTTTTCCCTTGATCCACTATGATTGGATCAACAGCGATCCGGAAGCGCCGACCTGGCGGCAATGGCTGGCGGTCGCGCGCTCGATCGACCCCGATTTCAATCCCCTCGAAAAGGCCTGGGACCTTAGCTTCAGCGAGGAGCTGCACGCGATCGACGCCGTGATCGGCGGACAAGGAGTAGCGATCTGCAGCGACGTGGTTGTCAGCAATGAACTAAGGAACGGAC
>JBBRHH010000684.1:0-2360 GCA_038222915.1 Tepidisphaerales bacterium | reverse complement strand
AGGTGCTGAACCAGGTCATCGCACCACCCGGTGCGCCGCCCACGGCCGTGCAGCAAAGCCTCTTCGGCGCCGCGCCGGCCGCCAGCGCCGACGCCGCCCAGGCAGCGCGCAAAGTCGCGGAGTCACTCGCCCGCAGCGCCTACCGCCGCCCTCCATCCCAGGCCGAGGTCGACGTACTCCTGCACGTGTTCAAGCTTGCAACCGACAAGGGCAGATCCTATCCAGATGCGTTGCGACTGATGCTCAAGGCGATTCTGATGTCGCCGCAGTTTCTTTTCATCACACCCAGCACACCAGACAACTCCGCCGCTGTCAGCGCCCAGCGCAACATCATCGCACTCGACGATTACCAGCTGGCATCGCGCCTCTCGTACCTATTTTGGGCCACCATGCCCGACGCAGAATTATCCGCGCTGGCCGACGCCGGAAAGCTGCGCGACCCAACCATCCTGGCCGAGCAGGCCCGTCGCCTCCTCCGCGATCCGCGCTCACGCGCCCTCTTCGATGGCTTCGGCGCCCAGTGGCTCGGCCTCGACAAGCTCGCCGGCAAGACCTTCGACGCCCAGAAGTTCCCGCAGATGACCCCCGCGCTGCGCACCGCGATGTACGACGAAGCACGCCTGCTTTTCGAAAGCATCCTGCGGGAGAATCGCAGCCTCGCGCTCTTCATCGACAGCGATTACTCTTTCATCAACAACACCCTCGCCCCAATCTACGGCCTCGAAGGCACGGTCACCGGCCCGCAGATGCAAAAGGTCAAACTGACCGACGCCAACCGCGGCGGCATCCTCACCATGCCCGGCGTCCTCGCAATGAGCTCAGTCCCCAACCGCACCAGCGCCGTCAACCGCGGCGTCTGGGTCCTCGAGCAGGTCCTCGGCGAACACGTTTCACCGCCGCCAGCCAATGTCCCGTCCCTCGAAAAACAGGACAAACAGAAAATCGCCACCCTCACCCTCCGCCAGCGCACCGAGCTGCATCGCAGCGACCCGACCTGCGCAAGTTGCCACAAAGTCCTCGATCCCATCGGCTTCGGCCTCGAAAACTTCGACGCCATCGGCCGCTGGCGCGACCACGACGATTCCGGCGGCGCAATCGACGCCACCGGTGAACTGCCCGGCGGACACCACTTCGAAACACCCAAAGAGCTCAAGCGCATCATCGGCGCACGGACCGACGATTTCTGCCATAATCTGACCGGCAAACTTCTGGCCTACGCGCTATGCCGTCAGTTGGAAGGCTACGATGAAATCGTCGTCGACCAGGTCGCCAACTCCGTTGCCAGGGACGACTACCACATGCAAACGCTGGTGGTCGGAATCGTCACCAGCTATCCTTTCACCCATCGTCGGCTCAGTAGCCAGGGAGAAGGTTCCGATGCGAAATAATCTACTCATCACTCGTCGCACGTGCCTGCGAGGCCTGGGTGTGGCGCTCGCGCTTCCCCTGATGGAGACCATGGGCTGGGCCGATCAGCCCAAGGGCGCAACTTACAAACCCCCGGTCCGCCTTGGCTTCATGTACATGCCGCACGGCGTCATCATGGAGCGCTTTTGGCCAACCGATCCAAAGACCTTCTTGTCCGCGCCGCCGCCAATCCTCGAACCTCTAAGGCCGGTGCTCGATCAATGTCTTCTTATAAAAGGCATCAGCGGCGTCCCCATCGGCCCGCTCAATGGTGCGCCCCACGCACTCGAACTCTCCACTTGGCTCACCGCCACCCTCCCCAACGTCGACAAGCGCGACGTAGTCAACATTGCCGTCTCGGCCGACCAGATCGCCGCCAACTACGTCGGCGCTTTCACTCCGCTGCCGTCGCTCGAACTCGCGACCATGCCGCAAACGCACAAGGAGAACCAGGAAGGTCTCAACGAAGCGTATTACTCACACTGCAGCTTTCGCGCACCCACGCAGCCGCTCCCCGCTGAAATCAATCCGAAAACCGTTTTAAAGCGACTGTTCCAGAGCCGCGATATGGCCCCCGGCACGGCTGCGGCCACCGCCGCCGACGCCCTCGATCGCGATATGCTCGATCTGGTCCTCGGCGGTGCGAAAGATCTGCGCGGCAAGTTGAGCGCGTCAGATCAGCACAAGCTCGACGAATATCTCGACAGCGTCCGCTCAGTCGAACGGCGCATCGCCGCCATTCAGATCCGCCAATTGGAAGCAGCCAAAGCCGCCGCCGGAGTCAGGACCACCAGCCGCGCCGCCACCGACTCCGCCCCCATCGAAATCAAAATGCCCGAAGGCGACAAACGCAGTGAGTACATGCAGGTGATGTGTGATCTCAACGTCCTCGCCTTCCAGATCGATCTCACCCGGGTCAGCACCTACATCGGATCCACGCCCAACGGCGTCTC
>JBBRHH010000683.1:0-2366 GCA_038222915.1 Tepidisphaerales bacterium | reverse complement strand
GTTTTGCCAACTGGCTCCAGAACGGCCAGCCCACCGGAGCTCAAACCGCCGGCACAACCGAAGCCGGAGCCTACACCCTCACCGCCCCCACCACCCTCTCCGGCGGCCGCGCCGCCGACGCCCGCGTCTTCCTCCCCACCGCAGATGAGTGGTACAAAGCCGCCTACCACCAGCCCGCCGCCCAGGGCGGCGATACCGACGACTACTGGACCTACGCCACGCGTAGCAATACCGCACCCGATTCCGATCAACCCCCCGGAGCCGATGCGCCCAATCCCGCCCACGTCGCCAATTTCTTCAGCAACGACGGGCTCCCCAACGGCTACAACGACGGCTACGCAACCAATGGCTCCACCTCGAGCCCCGCCGCTCTGGGAGACGATTTCCTAACGGACGTCGGCGCTTACACCAGCGCGACCAGCTACTACGGCACCTTCGATCAAAACGGCAATGTCAACGAATGGAACGAGACCGCCAGCGGAGCCAACCGCCAGTTCCGAGGTGGTGGTTGGAACGAAACCGCTCCCGGCCTCACCTCTTCCAATCTCAGCTTCACCGACCCGGCCACCGCTGAAGTCAACAATATTGGCTTCCGCCTTGCCAGCGTCCCCGAACCCTCCACTCTCGGCCTGACCTTCCTCGCCGCCACAGCCACCCTCCGCCGAAAACGCCGAACATTTTAAAAAACTGCCGGTCGAAAACTGAATCTCGCTACGCACGGCCGACCCCGTCACTTCCGACCCGCCAGACAGTCCGGTTCGCGTGAATCGCTGAACACCGATCTTCCTCGATGTCGTCTTCCCCTCACCGCTTCAGTAAAACTTGGGCGACTGTTAAGGGGTCGGGAGTCAATTCGGGGATTGTCGTCCAAATTGCCTCAACCCCCGCCAGCATCAAACCACCCAGCAGTCACCAACCCCCGAACACAAATCGCCCACCCCTCCGCCACCCACGCAACATCATCACAAGGATAAACCCTGCTGCATGGCCACCCCGAGTCCTTCAGCACAAAGTACATCCCCTGAGCCGCATCACTGTTGGAACTATGAACGATCACAGGACAGGTCGGCAGCTCACTCGCCAGATAATCCGCCACCTGCCGCCCCGTCCCACAATCCAACGCCTCTCCCGCCACATCCTTCATCGGCAGATCATGGTCCAGCGAAATCAGAACAACCTCCGACCGATGCCCCGGCAGCCACGCAATCATCTCCCGCGCGTCCTCAAAAAAGACCGCCTCAACCCGAGGAACGATCTTCCGAAGACAAGATCGCATCGCCGCGATCCGGCGGACGTCATCTTCGAGAATCACTGCGATGTCCATGTCGACATGTTACCACTCTAAAGCGAATCTCCTTCACTCATCTTCAGAAACGCTGAAAGCTACGGCCCGCGAGATAAACTCAGGCCCTGACAGCAACGACTCAAACCTTCGCTCAGGCCATCCCCCTGAATCAGCGTGATCTGACGGCCATCACTCAACACGATGTCGCGCGCAAATACGGTGAGCAGAACCTCCGGCGAATTTCTAAGGGGTCGGCGAATTTCTAAGGGGTCGGGAGTCAATTCTAAAAAAATATTTCTACTGTGAATTAATTCAACCGCAGCACCCGCATCATTTCCGCTCATCCCGACTTAATGGGTCAGAGTGGCGATATCGAAAATCGCGAATACATCCCGTCGCGTCTCGACCGAAGGAGCGGTTTATCGCTGTCCATCGATTTTGACCAACATGGGCGACAAGTCCGCCGATCGATCCTTTCGATCGCGAGCACCTCCGCCCCGAGACTCACCGCTGAATGGCCACCAGCCGATCGTGCGTCATCAGATACAGTGTGCCATTGGAGAAGACCGGAAAGCTCGCCGCGTTGTCCCCCATTTCATGTTGCGCGATCAGCTTCTCTTTGCTCGAACTCTCAAAAATCCAGGCGGTTCCTTCCTCATCCATGAGAAACACCTTCCCGCCGCAAACCATCGCCGACCACCACACCGCCGCCTCCAGGTCGTGCGTCCAAAGATGTTTGCCTGTCCGCGCATCGAAGCAGTGCAAATAGCCGCTGAAATCGGGAAGGAACAACAGCCCGTTGGCGGGATCGATGGCCGCCGATGCCAGCGTGCGATTGACTTGTTCTGAGGTTTTGCTTCGCGGATCTCGCAACTTGCCGTCCAGGCGCGTCACATCCCACACCACGCCGCTGTTGGGATTGGGCCTGCCTTTGCTAAGAGATGGCCGCGTCACCGCGACTGTGAGAAGATCCTCCTGTGGGCCTTTCGCGGGTTGCAGCGCATCGAGTTCAAGGCTGACATCCCCGTGTCCGGTGATGTCCACGCACCAAAGGTGCCCGGCCCCATCGCCGTGCTCGGGG
>JBBRHH010000682.1:0-2372 GCA_038222915.1 Tepidisphaerales bacterium | reverse complement strand
CGGCCGCCCACCCATCCCTTCAATCCCGCGCCGCCTCCGTGCGGCACGACTCCCGTGCTCAACGCCGCAAGATCAGGCGCCGCAAGAAACGTCGGCACAAACGCCGCAAAACTCTTCGGATCAGGCTGATGCGTGCAGTGCTCCAGCCACGCCACCGAAAGATCCGTCCGCGGTGATGACACCTTCTTCCCGCCGCGCACCAGCTTGGCTACATCTTCCAGTTGGCAATCGGCCGGCGCGCGGTCGTTCATCACACACCCAACGGCGAAGCGGTCATACATCGCGCGAAATTTGGCATCCAGCGCCGCGCCACCCCCCAACCCACGCGCCACCGCTTCCATAGCGTTCGGGCCGGCCGTCGCCGCGCCCTCCCAGATCCGCCGCACCACGCCTTGATCAGCCCCCTGCTTCGCGACAAACCGAAAGAACGCCGACGCTCCATACGGATGTCCCGCAGCGCCCTGCAAAACGCTTCGCTGGGCAACGTCCCGGTTGAAGTTGAACGACAGCGGAAACGCGCCGCGGTCAATAAATTTCGTTTCGGCATCAATGCAGTAATGGCTCTGATCGATGTCCGGAAAAATCGCCCCCGGTGCCCACCGCGCCGTGGCCTCCTTCAGCCAGTCTTCCTCCTGATTGTCGTAGGCATACTGGATCAGGTGAAACAGTTCGTGGGCAATGGTGCACTTGCTCGCTTCATCGCGCGACCGGTCCAGGTAGTAAGGCTGGTTCAGATAAATGCACCCATTCTGCATTCGCGCAAAGCCGGGGTTTTTCGAATGCTCCTGAAACGTCGCATCCCCCGTCGCAAAGTCGAGCACCGCCACCTTCGTCTTCACATCCGCGACGATCGGATGCGCCGGCGCGCGAAACTGCAGCCCCGGATTCCCCACCAGCTTGGCATACGCAGCCTCCAGCCACCCACTCCACCGCGTCAGATCCGCATCAGTGATCGTATGATCGGCGTAGGCGCTTTCGCGGCAGAAGATCATGAAATGATCCGTCTCCAGGTGCCTGCCGGCCGACGCCAACATCGGCAACCAAAGCAGAAACAGCCCGGCGATCAAGCCGTAGCGGGAACTCTTCACGGCAGATCTCCTTCTGCTTCCAGCATCTTCGACGCCGCGCGAAAATTCCCCAGGTATTGAACGCTCAATACCGTTCCGAATTGAATCGACCCATGTTCGACGCGCGGCAGAAACTCCACCGCCGCCCCGCCGCCAGCCCCAATCGGCTCCGACTTTACCGCCAGTTCCGTCACCGCAATCGCACGACTGTTCTCCCCAAACGGCGCGGCCTCCCCCGCCGCCAGCGTCTTCATCGCGCCGGCACACATCACCGTGATTTTGTCATTGCCCACCGCCGAGACCTTCACGGCCGGATCCTTCGGAATCAGCCGCACCTCCATCACCGCAACCGGAAACGCCTGCTTCGACTTCTCAAGATCGTATTCAAGCTTGTCTCCCCCAAACCCCGCGGGAATATCAATCGCCGCCGGAAACTTCTCGTAGGCATAAAAACGCTGCACGTCCGCCGCCCTCCCCTTGCCCACATACGCGGTCGAGTAAATGACCAGCGCCCCGCACTTCGCCAGCGGCACCCCGGCCGTGCCCAGAACCAGCCGATGCGCCAGCAGGTTTGCTGCATCAGTCTCGTTCGCGATCGACCCCAGCAAATGAACAGTCCCCTGCTCATCGATAGAAAACGGCGCTTCCAATCGCTCGGGCGTCCACTCAAACAGCGGACTAGCAAATGTGTCCGTGTTTCGCTCGATGATCTGCACGACCATTACAGGAAGACCGCCGTCGTCAGCGCGGGCAGGATTGGCAGCCGGTGAATTGATTTGCGTCGACCCTGTCGATTCGTTCTTGTCACGATTGAGCATCCACACCACGATGCCAATCACGACCACAACCGCAGCCCCAATCGAGATAATCCGTGATTTGCTCATGGCGGTCGTCGGACTCCCACTCAGGCGTCACCGCGATCTCGAGATGAAACTTCAACGCATATGCTACCGAACCTAAGTTCTTGCGGTCAACACAATTCGATCGCGCACGGTTCGCCGCCACAGGCAACCAGTACGGAATTGTTTTCGCCCGCCCGATCGTTTGAGCTAACATGGTCGCCAACGGGAGAATTGCCGCACATTTCAAAGTTCACGAAAGAGACTCAATCGTGCGTAAACCCACCACCGCGCCGCTCATGATGGAATTGCTCGAAAATCGCCAGCTTCTCAGCACCACGCTGACGGTCACCTCGGTCAATGACAGCGGCCCGGGCTCGTTGCGGCAGGCAATTCTCACAGCCAACGCCGCGCTCCTCCCCGTCGCGACGATCCAGTTCGACCTTCTCGACAGAGCCCCGCAACC
>JBBRHH010000681.1:0-2385 GCA_038222915.1 Tepidisphaerales bacterium | reverse complement strand
GGCTATTCGCTGTCTTTCGCGCTTCACGGTTCCCGCGACGTATCGCATGATGCTGCCGACCAGCGTCTGGCAGGACGCATTCTTGACCATGTCGGCCGCTCCCAAATCATCGTCGTGCCAGTTCATCTCTCGCCTTTGCTGGAATATTGCTCACTTCGTGCGAACGGTGTCGTTGCGGTAATGACCAAATTGTGTGAGGGTCTTCCTCCACGTAACATCTCGCCTGAGCCGTGGGCGAACCAAACAAGTCTGTCCATTTTTTGTAAATACACATGATGAACAAGAAACACCTTCGTCGATTTTTTACCGTCACTGCTTTTGCCGCCGGCGCGTTCAACCTCTGGCGGCCGGCCATGTTCCTCGCCGATCCTGCGAGTTCGATTGCCCGGGCGGACGCGAAATTGTCCGGCGACTTGGCGAAGGCGATTCGGGCCGGCGATCTGGATGCCGTCAAAGTCGCGGTGGATGCCGGGGCGGATATCAATGCATTGGATGAGCGGAAAATGCCGCCCATCGGGGTGGCGGCGCTGTTGGGGAAGACTGATATCATCAACTATCTCGCGGAGAAGGGCGCGGATGTGAATCGCAATGACGGGTTTGGGTTCACGCCGCTGATGTGCGCGGCGCAGCGCGGGCAGGCCGGTGCTGTCCGGGCGTTGATCAAACATGGGGCTGATCCTGCACTCAAAGGGTCTGGCGGAAGCACTCCCCTGCTCTGCGCGATGCCCAAGGGACCGGCCGATCCGATTTTTGATGAGAAGTCGGCGGTGACGAAGATTCTCAAGGATGCGATCGCGGCCGGACCTGTTGCGGTAAAACCCAATCCGCAAGTGACGAATCCGCCGGTTGTCCCCCCTGCCGATCCAGCGCCGGTCAAGACGACGCCGGCCGATCCAACACCGGCGGTCACGAACAATCAGAAAGTCGTGCTGCCCACAGAATCTGCCATCGTCAACAAGAGCGATAAGGGCGTACTGGGCGTTGCCGAGAAAAACGGCAAGCCGATCGATGGATTGAAGCTGTCGCAACACGATTCGGACATCTTTACGCCCAACATCTCGGTTGCCTCTGATGGCACGATTCATGTCGCCTTTGTGGAGAAGCACCGGACGACGTATGCGCTGGCGGCGTATCACCGCTCGAGTTCTGACGGCGGGAAGACGTGGACCGAAGCTAAGAATCTTTCGGAGGTCATGCCTGGCTGGATCGTTGGAAATTGCCGGCTTCTGGTGGATGCCAAAAATCGCGCCTACGTGATCTGGCGAACGGGTATCAAAGAAGGATTCCTGGTCCCACCCGACGCGTATTTTGGCCATCCGACCAACCTGGTTTACCGCGTGCTCGATGGCGGCAAATGGAGCAAGGTGATCAACCTTTCTCCGCCGGGATCCGAAACGCCGACCAACGGCGCGATGCAGTGGTTTGCCGAAGTGGACGCGGCGGGCAGGGCGCAGGCATGCTGGAACAATGACCCGGCCGTTACGCACAAGGAACTCCTGAGCGGCAGCAACCACGACACGCATACGGTCGGGATCTATCCGGGAATCGTGTTTCAATCGACGCTGGACGGGTCCACTCCGACGGCGGCCCGCGAGGTGTTTATGACCAAGGTCGCGGAGGATCCGAAGTTGCCGAACAGTGGGCCGCTATGTGATGGGTTTGGCGTGATGACCGGGTATTTCGATGCTGCCGGGCAATCGCACTTCGTCGCCAACATCACCAGCTATATAAAGAAGGCCGAGCATCCGATTTTCGACCTGATCGAGAATGGCAAGCGCACACCGGCCATCGAGACGCCCGGCACTGGTTTCGAGACGTGGCATTATCCGCCGCCGCTTCTGCTGGATGCAAAGGAGAATCGGCATGTGATTTCAATTTACGCGGCCGGCGAACGGCCGAATGTCCGCGATACGCAACTGGGCTCGGACGATGAACCGACCGTGATCCGCGCCGCGACCGCCGTCAAAGGGACGGTCGACGGTTTTGAGGCGTATCAGGCTCCGGGCGGGAAGATGGTTGTCCTGATGCAGATGAATGACACCGGGAACGATGGCGACTCGGATACGTACGTGTCGATCAGCGAGGGGGGCGGCAAATGGTCGCCGGCGGTTGACATCACCAACAACAGCGGCCGCCAGAGTTTTATGTCCAGACAGACTGGTGTCATCACAAACGTCGCGTTGCTGAAGCGATGTTATCCGGGAATGGCCGCCGCAACGTTTGACAAGGACGGGCATATGCTGGTGTTGATGATCAACAATGAGTTTGCGGTCGTCGCGAGCAACGTTGGCGGCGCAACCGTTGCAGGTGGAAGCACTCGTACGCCGACCTTGCAGTTTCTGAAATTCTAAAACTGGCAGCCGGGTGCTCCCGAAAGACCGCACT
>JBBRHH010000680.1:0-2418 GCA_038222915.1 Tepidisphaerales bacterium | reverse complement strand
CGATGAATCGGTCATTTCCATCCGATGATGACAGTGTTTCCGATTGCCCTGCTGCTCGCGGCGACGCTGGCGGAGTTGTTGCGACTTTGCGGCGGCGCAAGCTGGCTTGGCGACGCATCGCGGTGGTGCGTCATTGTCGGCGGCGTGGGGGCGATCATCACTGCTCCGCTGGGTTGGGCATTCGCGCTCACTCATGGTTCATCGAATCTACTGGAAGTCCACCGCTGGCTCGGCACCGCCGCCGGTGTGGGCGGATTGGTGATCTTGATCCTTTCGGAAGTGGCCCGGCGCCCGGGTCGGAGGCGTTGGCTGATCGCGTTTCGCATCGTGCTGTTCGCGGCAGTGCCGCTGGTGATCGCCACTGGATTCGTCGGCGGCGCGATGGTTTATGGCCTGCGTGCATACGCATGGAACAAGCCGAATGAACATCATGCGGTGGACGTGACCGCGCAACCGGCCAACCAGCCTCAAATGATTGTCATGACCGACGAAGATGTGTTCAAGCCCGACAAGCTCACGATCGTCGCTGGAACGACGGTAGAGTGGAAGAATGAATCGCGCCACGACACCCACACGGTGACAACCGATCCAAAGATCGCCGCCGATGCGAAGGATGTGTCATCACCGCCGGGCGTTGCCGTATTCAACTCCGGCGATATCAAGCCGGGCCAAACTTTCACGCATCAATTCACCGTGCCCGGCGTCTATAAATACATTTGCGAGCCTCACGAAATGATGGGCATGACCGCTCAGATTGAGGTTAAACCGGCGGAACATTGACGGGAGAAACTTACTGTAAAGGATGCTCTCCGCGCCCCTTATTACGTGGCCGGCAACTGGAAGTCTGGTAGGAAGTGGGCGGTAGCCGGCAACGTGACTGCCTATCCGTGGATCGCCAGTTTGTCGAGGAATTTCTGGCGAGCGTCCCTAGAATCTCAACCCCCGGACGACCCTGCCTCTGTGCGCGGCTGAACTGTGCGACCTGCCCCGTCCGTACCTGTCCCAAGGCCGGCTCGTCCGGTCAAGGAGGCGAATTGGGGTAAATGGATGTCGCGCGCGGAGATTGTATTACCGCCTGCTCGGTCGCCGCGGCTTGTATGCGGCCGAGTCTGTCCGCTTGGAAATGCGCAAGTCGATTGCTTCGGTTCACTTTCCTATTGTACCCGAAGCAGAACGCGCGCGCCGGAAGAGGAGTAAGCGATGACCAATAAACCGAACGACAAGAACAGCCGCGGCACGAAATCGTCGGAGAAGAAGCTGCCGGTGTCTCAAGTCAAGTCGCCCAAGAGGGACGTAGCGGACGCGTCCTCTTTAATCATTCCCCCTGCTTCGGACACAGCAGGGATCGAAATAAAGAGGGATCGGATCGAAATAAAGAGGACGCGTGCGCCGGCAAAAGCCGGTGAGGTGTTGTGAATGAGAGTTTCATACGGTGAAGACATAGCGAGCCACACCGGCTCCGAGTCATGCGTTGAGCATCATAAGAGGCTCGGCGAAGCGTTGACAGGGGTATGTGCGGGCTGGGTATCGAGCCTCGAAAATTTTATCCGGAGTGCCGACGGCTTGCGTCTTTCCGAAGACAACACCGGGCAAATCGCCATCGCGAGATTCGACCGGAGTCCGCGGGATCCAAGACCCCATGCACGCAAGCAAGCACCTCACAAGGATTGGAAACGAATCCCGTCCGGCTCTGTCTCGACCCTGTGATTTCACATATTTTACCAGGCGCGCACTTTTCGCAAATCGTGTAGACGATACGGGATGTTGACCTGCAAATCGCCACGGAAATTGATGCGGGCGGCGTTTTGCCTGGCCAGCCAGACGCTGCCGAAGTATTCGAGCAAGTTCAGCCGCCGGGATTTCACGCTGCCGCAGTTGTTCGCGTGCCTGGTCGTGCGTGAGCATCAAAGGCAGAGCTATCGCGGGTGCGAGGCGCTCTTGCGTGACGCCGAGCACTGGCGCCGCGACATCGGCATGACCAAAGTGCCGGATCACAACACGTTGTGTCGCGCGTTCCATGCGTTGAACCTCGGCCGGCGTGCGTCCAAGCTGCTGGACGTGCTGGTGCAATGGTTCGGCGTCGCCCGTCAACTGGGATCGACGGTGGCGATCGATTCTAGCCTGTACGACACGCATTATCGCAGCCGTCACTATATGAGCAGCGTTGCCGTCACTTCGCTTCACACGTGCAAAAGACCGCCAATGTAAGGCGATCCCGCAGCGCCAAACGCACGCCCAAAGTCATTCACGCCGCCGACACCCAAAGCCATGTGATCCTCTCGGCGCGCTCACGCATCGGCATGGGCGGGGATTATCCGCACTTCGAGCCGGCACTGTTCGATGCCTGGCGACGAAGCCCCAGACGCATCCGTGCCGTGCTGGCCGACGCCGGCTTTGGCTCCGAGCCGAACCATCGCA
>JBBRHH010000679.1:0-2460 GCA_038222915.1 Tepidisphaerales bacterium | reverse complement strand
AACGTCCGCCGCATCCTCCCGGACTGCCACCGCACCAATGATCAAATTCTCCTGCGCCACCATCGGCTGCGTCACCGGCAGGTCCTTCATGCTGTGAACCGCCAGGTCAATCTGCCCATCCAGCAGCGCCTGCTCAATCTCCTTCGTAAACAGCCCCTTCCCTCCGATATTCCGGATCGGCCGATCCACAATCCGGTCCCCCGACGTCTGGATGATCACCAGCTCCACCACCAGCCCCGGCCGCGCCCGCATCAATTCATCCGCGATCATCTGGCTCTGCGACCGGGCCAGTAAGCTCCCGCGCGTGCCAAGTCGGATTGCGGCCTTTGATTTCAACATCAACGACAACTAGTCTACGGCCGTCCAATCACTTAGAGAAGGAGGCCCAAATGCCCGGTAATGTGTTCCTCACCGGCGGCAGCGGGTTCGTCGGCTCCGCCATCATCACCGAGCTCCTCCAACGCGACTATTCCATCCACGCCCTGGTCAATCGAAAGCCGCTCCCCATCCAAAACGACCGCCTCAAATCCTTCCCCGGCGGCCTCTTCGACCCCGCCGCCCTGGATACCGCCATCGCCGGCTGCGATTCCATCATCCACGTCGTCGGCATCATTCAGGAACAACCCAGGCGGGACATCACCTTCGAAAAACTCCACGTCGAAGCCACCCAAAACGTCGTGAACGCCGCCCAGCGCGCCGGCATCAAGCGCTACATCCACATGTCCGCCCTCGGCGTCCACCCCAACGCCGCCAGCCGCTACCACCAGACCAAATATCAGGCCGAGCAATATGTCCAGCAGTCCAGCCTCGACTGGACCATCTTCCGCCCCTCCCTCATCCACGGCCCAACCGGCGAATTCATGACCATGGAAGCAAAATGGGTCCGCAAGTCCGCCCCTCCCTATCTCTTCATGCCCTACTTTGGCCGAGGCCTCCTCGGCACCGGCGGCGCAGGCCTCCTCCAACCCGTCTTCATCAACGACGTAGCCCGCGCCTTCGTCGACGCCCTCCACCTCCCCCAATCTATCCACCAGATCTACGACCTCGCCGGCGCGCAGCAAATCACCTGGCCAGAGCTGCACCGCATCTCCGCCAACGCCATCCTCGGAAAAAACCGCTGGGTCCTCCCCCTGCCGGCCTGGTACGCCAAACTATTGACGCAAATCGTCCCCGCATCCTTGTTGCCGTTCAACAAAGACCAGGTCCTCATGAGCCAGGAAGACAACACCACCGACCTGACTGGATTCGTGAAGGATTTCGGCTTCGCGCCCGCGCCCTTCGAGCAATCGCTGAGCACGTACGCAAAACAACTTTGATCGAATCAAAAAGAACGCTTCCCATCCCCGAACAGGGAATGGGAAGCGCCGAGAGAGTCAAAATTACAGCCCGCGCAGTTCGCGCTCGGCCCGATGCCAGTTGTCCGATTCACTCCCGCCTTTTCCCGACGCATAAATCTCAAACGCCCGCTTGGCGATCAGATCATGCGTAATCGCAACTTCCTTCTTCGCGGCCGGCTTCGGCGGAATCGATGTGTTCCGCACCGCGGTAGCAACCTTCGTAGGCGCCGCGGCCTTGCTGACAACCGATGCCTTCGGAGCCTCAACAGACTTCGACGACGTGGTAACTTTCTTTGCCATTGTAAATTCCTTTTCTAAAACGGCGGTGGTCACAAGCGCGTCGGGAATCTCATCCTTAATGTCCCAACGCAATTCGATCTACCACAACCCGCCGCTCCCGGCAAGATTATGGGACCCGAATACACAAAAATCATCGTCAAATTCCCCACCCACCCTTGAAAGATTCGCATGCACAAACAGCTTCAAAACCAACATGCGCCAATCCACGCTTCCTCCATGATCCGCTATACTCCCGGCCTAATAATCTTTGCCTACAAACGAGGAACCATGCAACTTCGCCTTAAAGTCCTGCTACTCGCACTGCTCGCCATCGGCCTCACCCCGCACCCTGCCCCCGCCGCCGACAAGCCAGCAACGCCCGGCATCAAAGTCGAACGAAACATCAGCTACATCCCCAACGGCCTTCCCGCCCAAACCCTCGACCTCTACCTCCCCGAAACAGCCCCCGACAAACCCCTCCCGCTCATCATCTGGGTTCACGGCGGCGGCTGGCGCGCCGGAACCAAGGACGGCTGCCCCGCCGCCGGCCTTGTCTCCAAAGGCTACATCGCCGCCAGCGTCGAATACCGCTTCAGCCAAACCGCCGTCTTCCCCGCCCAGATCCAGGACTGCCAGGCCGCCCTCCGCTGGCTCCGCGCCAACAGCGCCAAATACCACATCGATCCCGACCACGTCGCCGTCTGGGGCGCCTCCGCCGGCGGCCATCTCGTCTCCCTCATGGGAACCTCCGGCGGCAAAAAAGCCTTCCCACCCATCGGCGGCAACGAAGACCAGTCCGACCAGGTCCAGGCCGTCTGCGACGTCTTTGGCCCAAGCGACTTCA
>JBBRHH010000678.1:0-2520 GCA_038222915.1 Tepidisphaerales bacterium | reverse complement strand
GGGAGGCGTCGTGGATGATGCCGTGGGCGTCGAGGGCCTTGACCAGCGCCCTGCCCTCGTCGGTCAGCGGGCCGGGCTCGCCGGTGCCGCCGGCGTGGCGGGTGCGGCGCCAGGCGAGGCCGACGATGCGGAGGCCTTGCTTGAACCACTCGGCGACGTCTTCGGGTGTGCGGAGGGGATCGGCGCCTTCCATGAGGAGGATCATGGCCGGGGAGATGGTGGACGTTGCCTGAAGATCGGCGGCGGCGCGGATGAGTCGCATCTGGCCGGCGTTTAACTGGCTTTGATACCAATGCAATTGCTGGGTGGCGACGGCGTGGGCCTCTTCGGCGTTGCGGTAGCCTGCCTGGAGTTTGTCGGACCAGGGGTCGCAGTAGATGGTGGCGCAGATGAGGTTGACGCTGCCGGCGCGGAGGTCGGGGAGGCCGACGCTGGGGGTGCCGTCTTCGTCGGGGGTTTGCTCGCTGGCGGGGCGGACGATGTCGCGGCCGCGGAGGGCGTTGTAGGCGAGATCGAGATGGGCGTCGATGATTTGCATGGGTGTTGTTCCCGATTGATTTAAGAGTGGGGCGGCCTTAGCGTCTCTTCATGCGCCAGATCGGATCTTTGACGGACGAGGGGGAGGCCAAGCGGTTTGGCGATTATCTGCTTGCGCAGAGGATTGAGAACTCGGTAGACGAGGGCGGGCAGGGATGGTCGATCTGGGTGCATCGGGATGACGACCTTGAGCGGGGAAAGGCGGAGCTGGAGCAGTTTGCGGCGAACCCGGCCGATCCGAAGTATGCGGCGGTGGCGCGGAAGGCAGAGCAGATTCGGGGCGACGAACAGAAGCGGCAGAGGCGGCTGCGGAAGAATTATGTGGATGTGCGCACGGGTTGGGCGGCGGTTGGGCGCGGGGCTCGGCCGGTGACGCTGGCTCTGGTGATTATCTGCTGCCTTGTGGCGTTGATCTCGAGGCTTGGCGAGAGCTTCAGCGTTGTCGATCCGCTGCATATTGCTTCGATCAAGATTACGGCAAATGGCCAGATCAGCATGGGGGACGGTTTGCAGGATGTGCTGCACGGACAGGTGTGGCGGCTGGTTACGCCCATCTTTATTCACTACGGACTGCTGCACCTGGTTTTCAACATGATGTGGCTGCTGAATTTCGGGGCGATTATCGAAAATCGCAAGAGCGGATGGTGGCTTGTCGTGCTCGTATTGCTGATCGCGGTTGTCTCGAATCTTGCGCAGTATTTCGAGACGCATAGCGCGAATTTCGGCGGGATGTCGGGCGTGGTGTATGGACTGTTTGGCTACTTGTGGATGAAGGACCGGTATCAGCCGAGCGAAGGCATGGGGCTGCCGCCCAATACGGTCTGGTACATGCTGGCGTGGCTGGTGCTGTGTATGACGGGGCTGGTGGGGTCGGTTGCGAATACGGCGCATCTGGTGGGGCTGGTGGTGGGAGTGGTGATTGGGATCTTGCCCTATGGGTGGAAGCGGCTGACGCGGTGATTGTTCGGGCCGGATGGGTTCGAGATGGACCATGACGCCCTCCCTTCACACTTTGACCACCTTTAAGCTTTTGCCACGTTTGGCCGGGACTTCGGCGACCAGATCGTAGGCCTGGAAGTCTTTTACTTTTACGCTGACCATCTGGCCGGGGTGGAGGTTTTGGCCGTGGGTGAAGACTACTGAATCGATGTCGGGGGCCTGGGATTGTGAGCGGGCTACCCAGCCGTCTTCTTCGTCGCGGCCTGCTGCGCGATCGATCAGGACCGTCAGATCTTTGCCGACCATTGTTCTGGCCTTGGCGAAGGCGACTTCCTGCTGGGCGAGCATGAGTTCTTCGACGCGCTGCTTTTTGATTTCGTCGGGGAGCTGGCCTTCCATTTTGCCCATGGGCGTGCCGGGCTCCTGGCTGTAGGGGAAGACGCCCATCATGTCGAAGCCGAATTCGCTGACGAATTTCACGAGCTCGTTGTGTTGTTCATCGGTTTCGCCGGGCGCGCCGGCGATGAAGGTGGTGCGGATCGCGATGCCCGGGACCCATTTGCGGAGCTTGCCGAGGAGCGTGTCGATCTCGTTGCGGGTGACGCGGCGGCGCATTTTGGTGAGGATCTCGTCGTTGATGTGCTGCAACGGCATGTCGATGTAGGGCACGATCCGATCGCAATCGGCGATTGTCTTGATCATTTCATCGCTGAAACAGGACGGATATGCGTACATCAGCCGAAGCCAGTGAACGTCTTTCAGTTCCCGGTCGAGCGTTCGGAGCAATCCGGAAAGGCCGGGCGTGTAGCCGATGTCAGTGCCGTAGCTGGTGGTGTCTTGACCGATGAGATTCAGTTCGACTGCGCCGTCGGCGGCGAGTTCTTTTGCTTCGAGGAGAATCTGCTCGATGGGCTTGGAGCGCATGAGGCCGCGGATCGAGGGAATCGTGCAGAATGAACAGCCTTGATTGCAGCCTTCGCTGATCCGCAGATAGGCATAGTGGCGCGGGGTCAACCGCAGGCGCGCGCGGTCGTCTTCAAACAC
>JBBRHH010000677.1:0-2602 GCA_038222915.1 Tepidisphaerales bacterium | reverse complement strand
TTGAACCCCGAAAACGTCGTTTGCATCGACCGCGGCTTATCGTAGATCACGTTGGGGACAGTTTGGAAGAAAGAGCATGGAAGTGGAGAAGTTAAAGCTACTCATCATCGAAGACGACGCCGACCAGCTCGATCTGCTGCGCGAGACTCTGGAAGATCACTTTGGTCGCGGCACCGTGGTGGCGGTTGCCACAGGTCGCGAGGCGTTGGCGCAGGACACCGCCGCGTTTGACCTGATCCTTTGCGACTACAACCTTCCCGACGCCAAAGGGTTGGAGGTGCTCGAGCGCATCGTTCGCTCGTGCAGTACGCCGGTGCTGATGGTGACCGGCGAGAACGTCGCGACAATCGCGGCTGAGGCCATTCGCCGCGGCGCAACGGACTATGTCGTAAAAACCGGCGAATACCTTTTTACCATTCCGTTGGTTGTCGAGAAGAATCTGACCGTGGCAAAGGTAAAACGCGAAAATGAAACCCTTCGCCAGGTGTTGGAAAAGACGCTGTGTGAGTTGCAGGACAAGAACGAGCAACTCCAGAAATCACTCAAACGCGTCGAGGAACTCGCGGCCACCGACCCGCTGACTTCGCTCTACAACCGGCGGCATTTCAGTAGTCTGCTCGAACAATTTTACGCAGAAGCACAGCGATACAACCATGACCTGTCGTGCGTCATGATCGACCTCGACGGCTACAAGCGGCTCAACGACACCTACGGCCACCAGGTGGGTGACCAACTGCTGGCGCTGGCCTCCAAGGTGATGATGGCGAACATGCGGCGGATGGACGCCGCGGCGCGATACGGCGGCGATGAGTTCGTGCTCCTCCTGCCCCACGCCGATTGTGAAGAGGCGGCTGGAGTCGCGCGGCGAATCAACGAGGAATTTCATTCCGCATCGGCCGCACTGCTGAAAGACGGCGCCGGCGTGACCATGTCAATCGGTGTGGCGTCATTACGAATGCACGCTCCAGCGCATGCCGAACAGTTGGTCGCGCTGGCTGATGGTGGCCTGTATCAGGCGAAGGAAAATGGCCGGGACCAGATCATCCTCGCACACGCCGGTTGAAGCTTGAATGCTATCAAACCAATAGAAGAAGCCCGCAGGCGTTTGCCCGCGGGCTTCTGGACTTATCGTGGGATCGAGTGGCCGGTGGGTTACCGGTAGAACTCGATGATGAGGTTCATATTCACTTCGAAGGGGACGTCTTCCGGAACGGGGATCGACGCGATCTTGGCGGTCAACTGAGCGGGGTTCCATTCCAGCCAATTTGGAACGTTATGGCCGGCATTGGATTCCATGTTTTCGCGGAGCAGCTTGGCGATGCCTTCCTTGAAGGTGATGACCTGGCCGGGCTTGACGCGATAGCTGGAGATGTCAGTCTTGCGCCCGTCGACGATGACGTGGCCGTGGGCAACGATTTGCTTGCAGGCCCAGATTGTTCGGCCAACGCCCAGGCGACGCAGGACGTTGTCGAGACGGGTTTCCAGAAGCTGAATCAGCGTGCTGGCGGTGTTGCCCTTTGACTTCTTGGCGATGTCGAGGAAGCGGCGGAACTGCTTCTCACGCATATCGTAGTGGAAGCGAAGCTTCTGCTTTTCGGTAAGACGCACGCCATATTCGGTATTGCGACGGCCACGAAAGCCGTGCATGCCGGGGAGCGTGAGTTCTTTGGCGGTATGTTTGGGGACGTCGGCAATCGGTACGCCGACACGACGGGACAGCTTGACCTTCGGACCAGTGTAACGGCCCATGACGAATCTCTTTTCCACGAGCCCGCAATGGCGGCCCGTCTCAAAACATGCGTCGCGACATGCCGCCGGCACGAAAGTGCCGAAACTACGGGAATGACGTCTTACACGCGGGTTTACGAAACAGCATGGTTTTGAGGCATGCCGTTCGTTTTCCTTCGGAGCGGATTGACCGCTGCGGTGGAGGGAAGGATTATAGTGGGATGCCCGACGGGTACAAGTCATTGCGGTAAATCGCGGCAGGCTCCGTAATTTTGCTCTATCGGCGGTATCCGCTAACATACGCCCCAACGTGACACTTGCATTGGAACAGGACGTGAACAAAAGCCATCGCCCCTGTTGCGCAATTTACCCTTCCACCCCGGCGCGGCCAATTTGGTCGTGCACTTGCCCTTAACGCCTGAGAGAGGTGACCTATGGAACGAGAACGCATCGGCAGCTTTGAACAAATGAAGGTTTGGCAGGAATCGCACGCCCTCGTGCTGCGCGTCTTTGAGACCACGCCGCAGGTGCCGGCCGAACAGCAGGATGGCGTTGCACTGCAGATGGAGAAAGCTGCGGTTGAAGTGCCCCGCAACATCGCCGAGGGATTCAAGCGGCGTGGATCGCGCAACAAGGCGCACTATTACAACCTTGCCCAGACCGCCCTGGAAACACTTCGTTACTACTTTATTCTCTGCCGCGATCTGAAATATGAGATCACCTACGACGACCTGGCCTATCGCGCGGATCAGGTTTCCCGCATGCTCGAGGGATTGGTGCGATCAATGACGCGCGGCCCGGGTGATAATCGCGGCGGACGACGTCGACGCGGTGGGGGTGGCGGGGGCGGCGGCCGACCCGGCGATGGCGGCGA
>JBBRHH010000676.1:0-2613 GCA_038222915.1 Tepidisphaerales bacterium | reverse complement strand
CGTTCTGGATAGGCGCTGGTCGTGCCGTCAATGGCCCGGACGGCGGATGCGGCTTGTTCGGCCAGTTCGCCGAGGACGGTAAGGTCTGGGCCGAGAACCTTGATGCCGACCGGCGTTTTAATTCCGGTCGAGAGCATGTTCAATCGGTTCTCGATCGGGTGCGGCCACGCGTTGGCGACGCCGGGGAAGCTGACGACGCTATTGAGCCCGGCATGCTGCGTTCCGTCGGGTTCCGCCCAGCCGAGCTTCAGTTCATCGGTCGTGATGGGGCGGTCTTCCGGCCAGAATGTGTGGTTGAACGGCGCGCGCATCCACGCGGGCCATGAGCTGAAGAATCTTTCGACGCGGCGATGTCGCCATTTGTTGCGGTCGGGATCAAGCTGCACGACACTCTCCATCATGGAAAGTGGCGCGGGATCGGTGGCGGACTCGGCGCGGCCGATCTTGCCATGGACGCTGATCACCTCGGGAAACGTCGCAATCAATTTATCAGTTTGCTGGAGCAGTTCCTTGCTCTTGGTGATGCTGATGCTCGGATCGGTCGTGGGCATGTAGAGCAGATCTCCTTCGTCGAGCGGCGGCATGAACTCAGTGCCGAGCTTCGAGTAGGGGTAGATCGCGGATGCCAACGCGAGCGCCGCGACCACCAGAACGGTGTACGGATGGCGCATGGCGAGCTTGAAGAAGGGACTGTATAGCCTCTGCATGATGTGGCTGATGGGGCTGCGGTCTTCGTGGATGATCTTCTGTGGGATCAGCAGCATCCCCGCGAGCAGAGCGCAGCCGCTAGCGATCCACCAGCGATAGACATGGAGCAGTGGGTTGGTCGACGCGAATGCGAAGAGCAACGCGGAAGGGACCAGCATGGCGGCAAACGTGATGAGCAGGTTACGCCGCCAGCCCCAGCGTTTGGGCAGAACGCGCGGGGTAATGAGGTAATACATCAGCACTGGGATGGTGGTGATCGAGAGAACCGATGCTGCCGCCATCGCGAACGTCTTGGTGAACGCGAGAGGTTTGAAAAGGCGGCCGCTTTCGTTGCCGAGAACAAATACGGGCAGGAAGCTCACAGTGATGATGAGCAGGGCGAAGAACAGGCTCGGGCCGACTTCCTGTGCCGCTTCAAGGATGACCTGGCCGCGCGGGCGGGGCGACTGGCCGGCGTGAACGCGGTCCTCCTCGTGGTCGAGGTGCTTGTGCGCATTTTCGACCATGACGATTGCGGAATCGACGACGACGCCGATCGCAATGGCAATTCCGCCCAGGCTCATGATGTTGGCGTTGATGCCGACAAGGTGCATGACCAGCAGGCTCGCCAGGACGCTGGCGGGAACGACGAAAACGGCGACCAGTTCGCTGCGGGCGTGCAGCAGAAACAGAATGCAGACCAGACCGACGACGATGATTTCTTCGATGAGCGTGTGACGAAGGGTGGCAACGGATCGCTCGATCAGGAGCGAGCGATCGTAGGTTGGCTTGATGAAGACGCCGGGTGGGAGGCCTTCCTCGAGCGCAGCGAGTTTCATCTTGGCGTCCTGAATGACCTGATAAGCGTTGGCGCCGAAGCGTGAGATGACAACGCCACCGACGGCTTCGCCCTGGCCGTTAAGTTCGCCCACGCCACGGCGCATCTCGCCGCCAATCTGCAGGGTGGCGACATCTTTGAGGAGGATTGGCGTGCCGCGCGCCGTTGCCTTTACGGCCGGCGTGGATGAACCGGCGCTCATGCTCTCCCCGCCCTTGCGGCCATCGATGCCGACGACAACCTTGCCGATATCGTCCAGACCGTTGAGATAGCCGCGGCTGCGGACCATGTACTCGTTCTCGGACATTTCAATCGTGGAGCCACCGACGTCGTTGTTCGATCGCTCGACAGCCATCATGACTTCGCGGATGGAGAGGCGGTAGGCCTGCATCTTTTGCGGGTCGAGCACGACCTGATACTGCTTGACAAAGCCGCCGATCGAGGCCACTTCGCTGACACCTTCGACCCCGGTCAACGGGTAGCGGAGATACCAGTCCTGAAGACTCCTAAGCTGCGACAGGTCCTGGCCGGCGGGAAGAAGGGGCGCGCCGGTGAGTGGATCGTTTCCCGGCTTCTCCCAGGCACGGACCCTGGTGAGCGAATCGCGGCGATTTTGCGGCGCGTCCTCGGGTTTTGCGAACCATTTGTTCTTGTCTATGTCGTGCCAGAGGCCTTTCGGATGATCTGGAGAATAGTTGCCTGGATAGAGTACGTACTGATAAACCCAGCCCACGCCGGTGGCGTCGGGGCCCAGCTTGGGTTCCACGCCCTTTGGAAGGCGGTCACGGGCGAAGTTGAGATATTCCAAAACACGGCTGCGCGCCCAGTAGATATCGGTTTTGTCGTCGAACAGGACATAGACAAACGAGGTCTCGAACATGCTGTAGCCGCGCGAGACTTTTGCGCCGGGAACAGAAAGCATGGCCGTCGCCAGCGGATAGGTGACCTGGTCATCGACAACCTGTGGATTCTGGCCGGGGTAGTCGGTGACGATGATGACTTGAACGTCTGAAAGGTCGGGGATCGCGTCGAGACTCAGGTTCATCGCCGCCCAGACGCTGGCGCCGATCAGCATGATCGTCAGTAAC
>JBBRHH010000675.1:0-2625 GCA_038222915.1 Tepidisphaerales bacterium | reverse complement strand
CTCAAGAAAAAATCCTTTCAGGGATGCATCGAATGGGTGGAGGATTGTACAGGCGGCATGGAGATGCCTCAAGTTCGACCCGCTGCGATTGCAATATTAAGTGGCATTGTGGTGTGCTAAACTTATGCATCAAACTGAACCCGGAACATGTGGGGACTGCCGACTGGAATCTGTGATGCGTTTTATGCGTTTTACTTCCATTTGCTGGATAGCGATCGGGCTGGCGCTGATGGCTTGTGCCGCTGCGTTGGGGGATGGGCCTTCGACACGGCCGGTGGGGCGCGATCCTTCGAAGCCGGTTGCCGTCATCAAGACGACGGATGGAAAGACGCAGCGGGGGCAGATCAAGTTCGAAACTGGGAAGATCAGCGTACAGCAGTTGAATGGTGACTGGGTGGCTCTGGATCTGTCGAAGCTGGCGGACCTGACCGTGCCGCCTCCTGGAGCGGTGGAGGCAGCGGCAGGGGGCGGGATTCATAAGGAACGGCTGAATTTTGCGCATGGGTTGAAGGGGGAATATTTTGTCGACCCGCAGTTCAAGGATTTGAGGAAGGCCGCGGTGGTGCGGTACGACGGTGCGATCGATTTCAACTGGGGGCTGGGGTCGCCCGATCCGGCACTGCCGGAAGAATTTTCGGCGCGATGGACCGGACAGATCGAGCCGCGCTATTCGGAGAACTACACGATCCGTTCGACGTGTGACGATGGGCTGCGGCTTTGGATCGCGGGGAAGCTGGTGATCGATCGGTGGCTGGATCAGTCGCCGTTTTTGCAGCAGGCGAAGATCGATCTGAAGGCCGGCCAGCGCTATGACATTCGTCTTGAGTACCACGACATCATGAATATGGCGCAGGCGCACCTGCAGTGGGAGAGCAAGAGCCAGAAGCGCGAGGCGATTCCGGCGAGCCGGCTGTTTCCGCCCGTGGGGGATGTTGCGCCGCGGGTAACGTTGATGGGCGTGGAGGATCAGCAGCAGCTTGTAAGTCCGGAGAAGGTGACGCTGGAGGCGCTGGTTGGGGAGCCGCCAATCAATGCCAGCCGGGTGGAATATTACGCGGGGCGGACGCTGATCGGGCTGGCGACGACGCGGCCTTTCAGGGTGACGTGGAAGAACCCGCCGACAGGAGAGCATGTGATTGTGGCGCGGGCGTCGAATGCCGCGGGCGCGGTGACAAGTTCGGAGCCGGCAGCCGTAACTGTGTTCGGAAATGCGGCCGGGAAACTGCCGCCGGGATGGGTGACGAGTGTTGTCGGCGATTCGAAAAAGGGAAACGTGAGCGGGTCGGGTGATTCGATTACGTTGAGCTCTGACGGGGGTGATGTGTGGGGCGACAACGACGCGTTTCCATTTGCTTTTCAGCGGCTCGACGGGGATTGGCGGATGACGGTGCACATCAAGTCGGTTGAGCAGTCGAAGGACAAGATGGTGTTGGCGGGCGGCGTGATGATTCGGGATACGCTGTCGCCGACTTCGAAATTTCTGATGGTCGGATATTCGCCGGACACCGGCGTGGTTTTTCTTGGGCGCGGGGACAGGACGATTTACACGGAGACGCCGGGGAAATCGCCGAAGTGGTTGCGGTTGCAGCGCGAGGGGAATCGCGTGCGTGCGGCGTTTTCGCTGGACGGGAAGGCGTGGAGCGCGGCCGGGGTGCAGGATGCTAATTTTCTGGGCACGGCCTATGTGGGCGTGGCGATGGCGAGCCGCGATGGGGATGGTCCCGGAGTGGTCAGTTTCGATCAGATAAATCTGATGATGGGGTCGGCGGCAATGCAGAATTCCAGCCGTGGGCTCATGTTGAGTGACGGGTCGGTCATCGCGGGAAACGTCGGCGCGATTGAGGCGAAGGTGGTGCATCTGTCGCGCGACAAGGAGGTGTTGGTGGAACGGGACAAGGTGGCGCGGCTGCTGTTTCGGCCGGTGACGGAGGATGTGGGGTCGCGGATGAACGGCCGGACCGGGGTGCTGATGGCGGGCGGGGATTTTTTTGAAGGGGAGGTTCGGGAGATCGCGAATGGGCGGGTGAAGGTGAGTTCGATTTTGTTCGGCGCGCGGAGCTTTGATATCAATGCGGAGGTGGCTGCGATTGTGCTGGGGGATGTAAAGGACGTTGCGGGAGCATATGAGGTACAGTCGGCCGATGGATCCGTGATCCATGCGAAGGGAGTGGAGGTTGTTGAAGGCGGATTGGTGGCGGAGGAAGTGCAGACCGGGGTGAAGATTCTTGTGCGGGTGGCGGAGGTGCGGAGGTTGCGGAGGTGAGGATGGGAACGTGCGGCTGTGGTTTGCTGGCACGGATGTGAACCGGGATGAGGGAGGCGCGACGTTCGAAAGAGAGGTCGACAGTGGGGCAAATTGCAAGTTCCAATCGTTGGGGTTTTGGGTTTCGTGCTGGCGGTGTCGTTGATTTGGGCGACGCCGGGACTGATGGGGCTGTTGGCGGTGCGGGTGAAATGCGCGCAAAAATTGTGTATGGGCGCGAGTGGTGTTGGGCGCAGTTGGCCTAAGGCCTTCATTTAAAGAAAGTTGTGAATCATTGACGGTTGCAGTTGCGCTCGAAAAACCGATCCTAAAGCGGTATCGAAGGGGGCCTCCAACCTCCCTCGAATCTCCCCAAACCGACG
>JBBRHH010000674.1:0-2644 GCA_038222915.1 Tepidisphaerales bacterium | reverse complement strand
CAAATTAAAGCCTCCATCGACGGCCAGGCCGTTCTCTCCTGGAAACCCGATTACAAAGTCTGCGTAGCCGGCCCCTGGTATAGGCTCCGCAATAAGAATCGCATCGGCATCGGATGTGACGACCCCACCATTTTCAGCGTCTTTGAGATCGCCGACGTCAGCGGTACTGGAAAACCCACCGATCACCTTGTCCGTCAGGGAGAGCCCCAGCAGCGCGGCCTTCCGTAAATCCAGCTTCCCCGCATTTCGACCATCTGGTATAAATCCAAAACTCAAATCGTTGATGCTTACCGACAAATTGCCGGAGCGGCGCATGCGCATATTCCAACCACGTCAAATCTATCGTTTCATCTCTGCAATCAGTCTCACCTTCTGTCTGGCGCAACCTCTCCTTGCCGCCGACAAGGCATTCAAAGCATCTGATTTGCCCGCGCCCCCCAGCGCCGCCGATCAGGCCGCCGCCGACAAGCTTGTTAAAGACGTCTACAAATCCGAGCTCGCTAAGACGACGCAAGCCGACAAAACTGCCCTCGCCGCCAAGCTTCTCGACGAGGGCAGGCAAACCACCAGCGACCCGGCCGCCAAATTCGTGCTCCTGCGCACCGCCCGCGACCTCGCCGCCGATTCCGGCGATGTCGCAACCGCCATGGCCGCCGTCGACGCAGCAGGCGAAAGCTTCAACCTCGAAATTGTCGAAATGAAAATCACCGCACTTAACCGTGCCGGCAAGCCGGTCTCGGCCTCCATCGGCAGCGACATCATCGCGGCGGCGATGACCGTCGTCGACCAAATCATCGCCACCGATCAGTTCAATGAACTCGGAAAATTGGTGGCCATCGCCGACCTTCCCGCTGTCCGCGCCAGCCCCAATCAGGCAGCCGCTTTGCGCGCGCGAATCACCGAAGCCCGCACCGTCGCCACGCAATTCGACAAGGCCAAAGCCGCGCTGGAAAAACTTAAAAATGACCCGGCCAATCCAGAGGCCAATCTCACCGCCGGCCGTTACATGTGCTTCCTCAAGGGCGACTGGACCAACGGCCTTCCCCTCCTCGCCAAAGGCTCCGACGCGCCGCTCAAAACGCAGGCCGCCGCCGATCTCGCCATACCCGCCGACGTGGACGGTTTCAAAAAACTCGCCGATACCTGGTGGACCATCTCCGAAACACAGGATCCCGCCAGCCGCCGCCAGGTCCAGTTACACGCTTCCGACTGGTATGAAAAAGCCTCCGAAGGCCTTTCCGGCCTCGCCAAAACAATCGCAGAAAAACGCGTTGCCGACGCCCACAAGACCGCCGGCCTTGCCGGCCGGGTCGTCAATCTGATCGCGCTGGTGGATACAAAGCTCGATAGTGTTGCTGGTGACTGGCGGGTCGACAAGGGAACGCTCCGTTGCGATAGCGGCGGCGGCTGCCCGCGCGTCCGCTTCCCCTACGCACCTCCGGAAGAATACGATGTTCACATCGAATGGACGCAGACCCGGCTACGCAATCCGATCTTCATCGTCCTGTCCAAAGGCGACTCCAATTTCGCATTGGGCATCGCAACCATGAAAGGTCAATCAACAGATATAGATGGCGTCCCCGGCGGCAACGGCTTCCCGGGTTTCCCCGGCCGCCCTCCCGTCGATCGCGCCACCGCCTTCAAACTAACCGCCGATCTCGCCATCAACGTCAAGCATTCGGCCGTTGCGGAAGTTCGCCGTGACGGTGTCAAAGGCATCGTCGATGGCAAACAGTTGGTGGCCTTCAAAACCAATTTCAAAGACCTCGCCCTCACCGGCTTCCGCGACATGCGCGACAAAACCGTCCTCGGAATCGGCTGCGACGACCCCACAGTCTTCACCCTCATTGAGGTCACCGAAGTAACCGGCAACGGCAAGGCAATTCCCCGCCAAAAGCCCTGACCTCCACCCAGAAAGGTCCGGCGCAAATAAAGGGCCTCGTGCTTGAAATGCCGAGGCCCCTGAAGCTCAATTGCCGTTCCACGAAATCATCAATCCTTCACCACAATCGTGCTCTTCCCCTCAATCAACATCTCAAACACCACGGCTATATCCTCGTTCCGCATGCGGATGCAGCCGAGTGACGCCATCTTGCCGATCGAATCCGGATCGATCGTCCCGTGAATCCCATACGACTGCTTCCCGACGGCCTGGCCGTCGGTTCCTTCCAGCCCGATCCAGAACTTGCCCAGTGGATTTTTCGGATCGTCGGCCGCGATGATCCCTTCGCCGCGCGGGCTGTAATACTTCGGGTTCTTCAGCTTGATGCCCGGCTGCACCATCCACGTCCCTGTCGGCGTCGAATCATCCTTACCGAGCCCCACTGGGAACGAAGTCACATACAACGCTCCCTTCTCGCCGGGGCTGCCCAGATACAAATCCATGTTGAACTTGCCCTTGCTCACCACCGCATAAAACGGCCCATGAATCGTCTTGATCGTCTGCCCAGCCCGCAGCCGCTTCGGATCCGTGATCCCATTGATCCGGCACAAAAAGTCGGCCGTCGAATCCAACTTCGCCGCGATCCGCAGCATCAGTTCACCGCTCTGCACCGTGTAAGGCGTCGCATACGGATCGTCCTTGTATTTCTTGGCCGAGAAAATCAGGTCCGCGTTCACCCGCGACTGCGCCTGTTTGGCGGTC
>JBBRHH010000673.1:0-2655 GCA_038222915.1 Tepidisphaerales bacterium | reverse complement strand
TGGGTTTCAGGGCCCAGTAATCGCGCGGGGCGGGTTTGGTGGCGGGGCCGGCGCGGGGGTCGGGCGCGCCCAACTTTACCCATTGCTGGAGGGCGGCGATTTGTGGTTTGGTCAACTGCTTCTTCGGCGGCATCTGGAGTTTGTCGTCTTCATATTCGACGGCTTTGATGAGGAGGCTTTGCTCGGGATGGAAGGGGACGATGGCGGGGCCGGTGTCGCCGCCCTTGAGGAGTCCGTCGCGGGTGTCGAGGAGTAGGCCGCCCTTTAGTTTTTCGGATTGGGCGCTGTGGCATTTGTAGCAGCGGTCGGCGAGGAGGGGACGGATGTTGGATTCGAAGAAGTCGAGGCTGGATTGGGGGATGGGCTGGGTGGTCTGGGCGTGGAGGGTGGAGGTGAGGGCGAGCGCGAGGAGAAGGGCGGCCGCGGGGCGGAGGAGGCGGGGGAGGTGATGGATTGATTTGGTCATGTTCGCTGGAGCCAGGGGCCGGCGTTCTTGTTGTGGTACTTTTAACATACCGAGGCCGATGTTGGGATGTTTGTGGCGGGGATGCGAGGCGAAAAGGCTGTCCGTCTTTTGCGCGCAATTGAGTTTGATGTCGGCTTGCGTCGGTGCTGGATTTGTAAGTTTTGTGGTGACTGATGTTTGTGGTGAATCGACCATGGCGCGGGTTGCGAAAAAACCGACACATAACCGACACATAACCAGCACACAACCGGCACATGACCGACCATGAAACAGCACACAACGAGACCATGATCGACACAGAACCGACACACGATCGACACGCGACCGGACGTGGTGAATTAGGCAAGGCGGACAGGCGATGACCAAGGCTCAATGGCCGACAAAGGACCAAAGCCCAAGGTCCAAGGGTGGGGCGGCGGAGTGGTGAGGACTGACTGCCGGGTGCTGGGAAGAATGCGAAACGCGGCCGCGGATTTTGTGCTGGCCGTGGGTTGATTTGGCTGGGCTGGTTGATGCTTGCCCGCATGGATTGGCACTTCGGATCTGGCCGGATGTTCAATGTTTTCTCATACCGAACATTATGCTATCAGAGTGGAGGCCGGTGTCAAGTAGAATTTTGAGGTTCGGGGAAGAGTTTGTTGCTTGCGCGGTGTAGGTTGAAAAGTCTCCTTTGATTTTCCTTGGTTCTCTGTGGAGCCGCCAACTACGGCTTGACGCGATAGCGCTGGATCACGGGATAATCGCCAATCAACTCGAACTCCACCGGCTCTGCCACGCCGGGGAAACGGACACTCACCTCTTGGACTTGGCGATTATACGGATTACATGCGACCACCAGCCACTCCGAACCGTCGGCGCTGGGTTTTGCGCGGATCAGCGGCTCCTTGTGGAAATTGCAAAAGCTCGGATAGCATTCATCGCCTATTCGCCAGACGCCGCCGGTCGAGGTTCTTAGTTCCGGCATGATCCACTGGGTGTCGGCGTCGATGATGTCCTTATTCTGGCTCGCCTGCCACATCCCCAGGACGTGATAGTTATAGAAACCAAAATACTTGAGATAGTAGGTCAGCGGTTTCGTCATCCCTTTATACGTGGTTGGGATCGCCGTCTGCATTCCGCCCTTGCCTGAGTCGCCGGCGTCGGCCACGTCCTCGGAGTACATCGTGCCGGTGTCCCAGCAATAGGCGCCGTCCATGCGGCAATGGGCGAACAACGACATGGCGTACACGAACGAAGGCGGCGCCTGGTGCTTGATCCAGCGCGTTTGATCGCTTCCGTCAGGTTTTTGGAAACGATAGGGAGACAACGGATAGTGGTCGACAAATTCCGTCTGGATCCAGGTGGAGACAACATTGGGAATCTTCGGCCGCGCCAGCTTGCCGACTTCCCACTCTTGTACCACGGCGTAGAGATAGGCCGGGTTCCCTCCATTCATCCAATAGACGGCTGGATTGCCGAAGTTAAGCCCGCAGCGGTCGAAGATGGGGTTCAGTTCCTTTTCGGGCTGCTTGTATTTGTCGCGCCATTGCTTGGCGGCCCGCAGGTTCAGGCCGCCGGTCGCCCGGCCGTGGTCATCGATCTCGTCGAAGATCCGCAGCGAAATATTGGTGACGCCAATGCCCCAGCAGCCAAAAAGGCAATTCGGCCGCTCCTTCTTGAAATCAACGACCATCGCCCGAAAGGCGTCGAAGTGCGCCGGCGTCCAATTCCACTGATCGCCGTTCTCGAAGTCGGGGATGACGATCTTCATCGTTTGGCCCCGACTCTTCCACGAGTCGTTGTGCCATTTCGAGAAATTACCGCCATCGCTGATTTCGAGCCACTCGGCATCGCCAAACACGCGGCCCTGATGTTCCCAGTCAGGGACATGCCCGCCCCCCGACAAGCTGTCCTCGCCGACTTGCGTGAACCCGAAGTCAAGCATGGGGTGACGGCCGTGCCGATCCTGTTGGCGGAATTTCGCGGCCCCTTCCCAGCAGCCGAATTTGCCGCGCGGCAGACTCCAGCCGGACGGGAACCAGGTTCCCTCGTCAAAATCGTAAGCCAGGCGATTTCGCGGTACATGAAACCACGTGGGCAGCGCGAGCCGAGGCTCGCCTCCGAGTTGCAAAATCTCCTGGTAGGTTTCCGAGACATGCCAGATATTGTCCAGGTCATAGACCTCGAGCGTGATGTTCACTTGCAGTCCG
>JBBRHH010000672.1:0-2680 GCA_038222915.1 Tepidisphaerales bacterium | reverse complement strand
CCGCAAATCCGCCGAGATCGTTGCAACCGACTCTGACAGCAATCTCGCTCTCCTCAAAGCAAAAGATGTAAAGCTCGCCATCCTCTCCCTTTCAAACGGCGATCCATTGCCGGACGCAGCCCCCTGCTTTACCGCCGGCTTCTATCAGATCACGTCACTCACACCAGAACTGCGCGTCATGCCCGCCACCGTCAAAGACAGCGCAAAGGCCCTCATCAACACCGACATCCGTATCGCCGCCGATCTAACCCCATCCGCAACGGGCGGCCCGCTCCTCAATCCGAGCGGCCAAATCGCCGGCCTCATCAGCTATCGATCGGCTTACGCCACCTCCAACAACGACCACGCCTCCGCTATCAGCGTCGTCCGCATCAAAGCCTTCCTCGCCAAAAACAAGATCGCTCTCCCTCAATCACCCCCCACCACCCCTCTGACCCAAACCGAGCTGTCAGTAAAAGTCCAACCGGCCACGGTAGCAGTGATAGTAGCAAAGCCCACCAACTAAGAACTAACGACTGGATTTCCCCTTATGCTCCGTCCCATCCGAATCACCCGCAGTTTCACCCAAACCCCCGCCGGCTCCGTCCTCTGGCAGCAAGGCAACACCGTCGTCTTCTGCACGACGTCCGTCACGCCCGGCGTCCCGCCATGGTTCAAGCCCGACCAACCCGGCGGCTGGATCACCGCCGAATACGTCATGCTTCCCGGCTCCACCCCTCAAAGAAAGGCCTGGCCCAAGACCGGTCACACCGATTCCCGCGGCACCGAAATTCAGCGCCTGATCGGCCGCGCCCTTCGCGGCGTCATCGACCTCTCCCGCATCGGCCCCCACACCCTCGCCGTCGATTGCCAGGTCCTCCAGGCCGACGGCGGCACCCGCACCGCCTGCATCTCCGCCGCCTACGTGTCCCTCTGCGACGCACTTGCCAAGCTCCCGCGCGAACTCCCCGCGCCCGCACCCAACGCCAAGTTCGATCCGCGCGTCGTCAACAAAGATTACAACCCGGCCCAGGCTCTCACCGACCAGCTCGCCGCCGTCAGCGTCGGCATTGTCAACGGCCAGGTCGAGCTCGACCTCGATTACATCAAAGACTCCAACGCCTCGGTCGATATGAACGTCGCCTACACCAAGTCCGGCAAATTCGTGGAAATCCAGGCCGCCGCCGAAAACGGCCAGGGCTTCGACCGCGTCGCCGTGAACCAAATGCTCGACGCGGCCGTGAAAGGGTGCGAAGAGATCATGGCCATCCAGACCGAATCACTCCAGGCCAAATGAATTTCACCCCCAACTCCTAACCGGGCGGTTGGTATCTCATTTGAGATCAAACTTCAGTTCGCCCATGTTCATTGGAGAGCAGATGTCTGCAGCCCTGTCCTTCCTAACCATCGTCGCGGTCGCACTACTGTTTGGCGTTCGAGCCAGCGCCGCCGACCCTGCACCCACCACCGCCCCAGTCGTCCTCGGCTACCACCAACTCCAGCAAGCCAAATCCGACCCCGCCGAGCAAGGCCGCCTCCTCCTTGGCGAACTCAATTGCACCTCCTGCCACAAGCCCGCCAACGAAAACTCGATCCTCACCAAAGGTGCCCCCGATCTCACCACCATCGGCGCACGAGCAACTCCGCAATATCTCCGTGCCTACCTCACCCATCCGCACGAAACCAAGCCGGGCACATCAATGCCCGACCTCCTCGGCGCAATGGACGAGCAATCCCGCGCCACCTCCGCCGACGCCCTCACTCATTTCCTGGTCTCCATGGGCGGCCCACTTCAAGCCGCCGCCGACGCCGGCAATGGCGTTGTCGTCGCGCGCGGCAAAGCCCTCTTTCACAAAGTCGGCTGCGCCGCCTGTCACCTTCCCGAGAAGCTGAAAGACTTCAAAATCCCCACCGACCCTTCCGTTCCACTCGGCCCCCTCTCGACAAAAACCAATGTCATCGCCCTGGCCGACTTTCTTCTCGATCCCCTCAGGGCCCGCCCCGCCAGCCGTATGCCTGCGATTGTACTGACCAACGCCGAAGCGCACATGATCGCTGTTTACCTCCTGCGTGATCAGGTTCCGGTGGTCCATCCGGCAACCCGCCCCACCACCCGGGCCGCATCGCAGCCTGCAAAGCCGTTGATTCACTACACCCGCTACGAAGGCAAAGCCCAGAACCTCACGCCCGAGGTGGTCGACAAATTGAAAATCAAGGAAACCGGTAAGACCGACCACTTCGGCCTCCCCCTCACTGGCAAGAAAAACGAAGACATTGTCCTCAAATTCGAGACCGTCCTGATCATCCCGCGTGACGGCAAATATATCTTCTTCGAGAAAACCCAGGATCCCTCCCGTGTCTACGTCAACGGCCGCCAGGTCGCCGACAACGACGGCCGGCATCCATCGCAGGAAAAGACCGGCGACACCGTTCTTACCGCCGGCGAATACGCCCTCACCGTCTTCCGCGCGCAAGGCGAATCTGAAAAGGAGCTGATTGTCAGTTGGCAGGGCCCGATTACACCGCCGTCCAAAGAACCCGACTTCGCCAAGGAAGAAATCCCCCAGGAAGCGCTCGGCGACATAGCCGGCCGTCCCATGCACCCGCTTGGCGATGAACCCTTCGCCCTCGACGCCGACAAAGTCGCCGTTGGGAAGAAATTCTTCGGCACCCTCGGCTGTGCATCCTGTCATAGCAACAT
>JBBRHH010000671.1:0-2683 GCA_038222915.1 Tepidisphaerales bacterium | reverse complement strand
TGAGGACGTTGGGAACGGGCGCATCACCGGGATCTTGCCGGCCGTCGGCATTGCGGTCATTGAAGGCGACGCCGCGTACGACTGCGTTTTGGAAGTTTCCAAAATTTCGCGATGTGAGCGTTTGTGCACCAGTCAACGTCTCGGTGTAAAAGCCGCCGGCCGGCGAGCTCTGAATCATTCCCGCCGGCGGGCGCTCGCCGATGGAATAAGTGCCCGGCCTGAGTAATGCAAATTTGTATTTTCCATCACTATCGGTGGTTGTGGCTGGTTCGCCCGTGTCTATGGTGAGGTTCCAGTTCGCGATAGTTCCCGCTGTGCTACCCTTGTTGTTCACCACCAGTCGCCAGCGGCCGTTGGGCGAATCCCCAACCAACAAACTCAGCGGCGCGGCCGGACGAAATCTGCCGGTATACGGTGCGGCGGCTTCGCTCAGCTTAACCGTGGCGTCGTCGCGAAGGATCGTGTTTCTGAAATTAGCACCGGTTGCCGTGCCTTCGGATCGTGCAATCGTGTTTACCAGCGGGATGACGCGCCCACTGGGGCTGATCAATCCCACATCAAGCTGGTCGTCGTTGGGATGTGATATGTTGAACTGAAGCTCAACGCGAGTCACCAGCCCGGGGCGGTTGGACAGATCGATGCTGGACGTGGTGAGTTGAAACGGGCGACAGACCGTGGCGAGGGTCGATGCGGCCCGAAATCGCGTTGGAACGCTGAGTCCGTGATTGCCATCCAGATCAATGAACGCCGTCGCGCCTTGGAGGCCAATATCACCATTGCTTCTGATCCCGTTGGCGTTGCGATCAACGAAGGCCGTACCGGCGACGCTTGCGCCGATGACGATGCCGAAGTTTGCGGTCTGGTTCACACCCGCAACTGTGTGAACGACCTGATCGCCGGTCAGAGGCGCGGTATATGTGGTGGCGATTGATGGCTCAACGCGTACAAGGTAGGGGGCATTTTCGAGCGAAGGCAGGTTGATGCTGTAGTTGCCATTTGCATCGGTGCGGGCGGAAGGTTCGCCCGTGGAAAGCCTTAGATTCCCGTCGGTTATGCGGCCCACGGAAGGCGCCTGGATATTAAAATGGAAGGATTGGTTGGGAGTTCCACCAATGCCATTGAGGAAGGTGAGGGTTGAGGGCGAAGCGGTCGTGCGAAGCACTATGTTCGCCACATCCGCGAGTGTCCTATCGCCGTCGACAGTGAGCTGGGCGTTGTTGGCTGCGCCGCCGGTGATGCCGAATGAGACGCGTCCATCCAAGATCAAGCCGTGGAAGCCGCTGCCCGTAAAGGTGATGGGAGTTGTGAGCGCAATGCCGCCGGGCCCGATCGAGGCATTAATGTCGTGCAACTCAGTTTTGTCCTGGACGCCATCGCGATCGATATCAACGAAGACATTGACGCCTGACAACCCCGTTTCGCCAGCATCCTGGACACTGTTTGCGTTCAGGTCGTTGTAAACCTGTCCAGAGATGACAGTCAAAAGGCGGCGGGATTCAAGTGATTCCAGACGAAAAGCGGGGCCGGCGTGCATGTTCCCTCGCAATCAGATTTTCAGATGGCGAAGTGGACAAAGACGCCAAGATGAAGTGAAGATGACGGGCATGTTACGCCATTGCCAAGGCGAGAACAACCAAAAAGATCGTTTCCAAACGATGCCCAGGATTGAAAGATTCCTTCACGAACTACTCGACCTTGAAGAATTGGTCCCCGATCCGAATCCTTCGTTCGATTATCCGCGCGACCCCGTCAGGTTCGCGGCGTCAATCCGCCCCATGTTTCTATGATATATTCGACCATGCTGGCGACTAGCTGGTAACTCTCCGGGCTGTAGCCGCCGCTGAGTAGTACGAGGGTGGGAATGTTGCGATTTACCAACTCGTTGAGGACGAAACGGTCGCGTTGGAGGACCTGAGGTGCGCTTAGGGAAAGGCCGCCGAGTTGATCTTCGATGTAGACGTCCGTGCCAGCGTTGTAGTTGGCGATACCGACGCGGCCTGTCGACGTGACGGAGTCTAGGAACGGCGGCAAACGATCCTGGAGTGGTGAAAGATAGTCTGCGGGGTGGCAGCGCTTTGGGACTGCGACGTCGCAATCTATTCGACGTCGCGCTTCGGAGTCGAGTGGAAAGGTGTTGCGGTTGTATTGGTCGTAGATCAGGACGC
Source organism: Tepidisphaerales bacterium (assembly GCA_038222915.1). GTDB lineage: Bacteria > Planctomycetota > Phycisphaerae > Tepidisphaerales > Tepidisphaeraceae > JBBRHH01. The sequence goes on along the minus strand of JBBRHH010000671.1, from coordinate 518 downwards.
GGGGATCGTTGACGAAGGTGCGGCAGACGCCGTTTCCCTGGTGTGCGTCGAGGTCTACGTAGATGACTTTGTCCTCTTGAGAAAGCAGGCCGGAGCTGCGGAGATCGGCGATGGCAAGTCCGACGTCGGCGAAAGCACAGAAACCGTGACCGTTGGCGGGGCTGGCGTGGTGGTAGCCGCCGGAGAGGTTTACGGCGATGCCGTGCGTCAACGCCTCGCGTGCGGCCACGATGGTGCCCATGGTCGCCCAGCGCATGCGCCGGAGGATGAGTCTTTCAATCAGCCAAGCTGGGACGCGCCGCAGTGGCGGGATTTCCAATAGTTTGGCGAGGAATGCGCGGTCGCGCAATTTGCGCAGATATGCTGGGTCGTGGAATTGCCTTAGTTGTTCGTAGGTGATCGGCCCGGGTGGCTTGACGAGAAGGCGATGTAGCGGACGGCCAAAATGTCGACGCAATACTTTCCAGGCCCGCCCGTATTTTCGGCCGTCGAATGGGTGGAATTTTTCCAGACCAGCG
>JBBRHH010000670.1:0-2691 GCA_038222915.1 Tepidisphaerales bacterium | reverse complement strand
GTGTGCGGACTGGGCCTGTTGACTGGGTCGCGTGCTTGGCGGCTGATTTCGATGGCGCTATTCGCCGCCAGCCTGCCGGGCCTTGCCTATGTCGGCCACCGGCTCCACGGGGTGGGTTTGCAGGCGACGACGCCCCATCTGTTCTTCGATCGCATCTGGAATGTACCGCATGTCCTCATCGCAGTGCTGCTGGCCGGTAGCGGTGTGCTGGTCCTTTTCTCCATCACGCAACTGGCGATTTGGTGGGCTCGGGAGGGTGAGTAGGGCGGATTGTCACATCTCATCCGGCGGCGTTCGCTCAATCTGCCATTCGCGTGCAGTAAGGAACACTTCGCTGGAAGCCATTTTCGCAGCTTAGCGACATTGGCAAAAATGCCACATGACAATGTGATGAAATTCGCGTTTTTCCTCAACTTTTCCGGGCTTTTTGTGTAGCTCGCCCGCTGAAGTTTTTTAGTAGTTTCTGGTAATTCTTGGTTGACACATTTGCACTGTTCTATACAGTTGGTCTCGATGTGACCGCCGAAGCCATCAGGACGTCCAACTGATGGCGCGGGAGACCCAAAGAAGTCGGGGCGAAGCGTTGGCAACAGGTGAAAACCTGGCTGTTGACCGGGCCACTTTTCGAGGCCTAGCCCGCTGTTCTCTTTCGAGTTGGTAAGTGACGACCGATTCGAGAGTCAATGGCCCACGCGTTCCCTGTTACGTGGCCAGTGGATACTGGCTGGTAGTTGGTCGCGTGTGTCAGCTAATCCCGTAGGCATGGTCATCAGGTATTGAGGCGTTTCAGTCCAGTAATTCTGGATCGATTGGGTCGCTGAACACCCAGACGTCGCAAATCTGATGGCCGGGAAGGTGTAACAGCCTTCCTGCGAAAAGGGCACGACGCCGGAATCCGGCGGCGGGCACCGGGAACCAAAAACGCAAAGCCTTGCTGCAGCTCAGCTTGTCTTTGTGATGCCAACGGATGTGACACCTGCGGCATGTTTGAATTCCCATCTTTCCGGTGCTCTCCACCCCGACGCTGTGTCGATTGGAGAATCGAAGGACTGTGTGTTTGAGTGGCTCAGCGGGTCGCTCATTTACCTCCAGTGGGTGTGTCCGAGTCGCGCAATGCGGCTGATCGGATGTAACCCTGTCCAAATGGGCAAGCTGGTGAGGTCCACCCCGTTTCAAGCGTCGCGTACGCAAGGCCTCCCCGGTCGGGCGCACCGTTTGAGCGGATCGACGATTCTTCACCGTGGATTACGTGAGATGTCCCTTGGCGTCTTGCGGGAGCGGAAAAGCTGCTCCAGAGTGGATCCACGACGCAATGGTTTAGTCATCTGGTTAGTGCCTGGCAGCAGGGATACTCGGGCCTGCCGTCAGGATGCACTGCTTCACCGCAGCGTATGAACCGGATAATCGTGCGTGAACGTTTATTTTTCCCCCAAGGGAAGGAAGCCCCCACACGAACTCGGGAGTTTGTGGGGGCTTTCTTTCTAGATACAAGGGGCTGGAGACTAGAAACTAGAAAATACCTCATTGGGGGTGAGATATGCCTGCCAAGGCGTGTTAGGGGATTGTGCGGATTTTTCTTGCCTTTTGGGGTGGGGGTGCGATATACATGTACGTTCGGTTGGTGAGGCCTCTGTTTGGATGGGGCTTTTTGAACAGTTGCTCATGGACGACTGGCATGAATATCTGACACCCCAATGGAAGCACTTGGACCCAAATTGCGGAAGCGGCGTCGGCGGCTGGGGTTGACTCTGGATGATCTGGCCGGGAAGACGGGCATTTCCAAGCCCTACTTGTCATTGATTGAGACGGGGCGCGTTCCCAATCCGCCCAGCGATGAAAAATTGCGCCGGCTGGAGCAGGCGCTGGATTTTCTGGCCGGCGAGCTGGTGACGCAGGCGCATCTGCATCGCACGCCGCGGGATGTGCGGGCGGTGTTGCAGAAGTTGCTGCAGAAGGGACAGGAGGCGGGAGTTGGTCTTGCGAATGGCGGCTCGGTCGCGCTGGCGTCCGCCACGCTTGGCTCGGAGCTTCGCGGCATGAAGCCCATCGACCTGGACGATGCGTATCTAAGTGGCGTGCTGCAGGAGATGGTGGAACGCTCGGCGGGGAATGTGGAGCGGGTGGGGATTCATTCGGTGCCGGTGATCAACCGTGTGTCGGCCGGTTATCCAAAGGATTTCACCGATCTGGCTTATCCGCCGCGGGTGGCGGATGAGTATGTGGGGTGTCCGGAGGTTCAGGACAAGGACGCGTTTGCGGCGCGGGTGAGCGGGGACAGCATGACGCCGAAGTATCGGCCGGGGGACATCGTGATTTTTTCACCGGCCGCCGACCCGCGCAGCGGCGACGACTGTTTCGTGCGATTCGATGATGGACAGACGACGTTCAAGCGGGTGTTTTTTGAGAAGGGGGAAAACGGGGAGGATGCGATCCGGCTTCAGCCGCGCAACGAAAAATATCGGGCGCAGGTGGTGGCGTCGGAGAAGATCACCGGGTTGTATAAGGCGGTGTATAAGTATCAGCGGGTGGATGGGGAATGAGGGCGGGATTTGAATTCACGAATCCAATTTCATGATCACGCGCTGATCACTGACGACGCCAGCGCAAAACGAACCCAACCGCGCTGCGGGTTATTAGGCGGCTGCGCGTACGTGGCAAACAGTCCCTGCCTGCCGGGTGTTGCGCGCGCGG
>JBBRHH010000669.1:0-2718 GCA_038222915.1 Tepidisphaerales bacterium | reverse complement strand
GAAGTGCTCGAAGTGGTCCGCCAGCTCGGTTACCGCAAAGTCCTCAACCGCAACGTCAAGCTGACCAACTGCCCCGAGCCCGCCCTGACCAAGCTGTAATACAAAAAACAATAGCAACGAAAATGTTCGAGACCGGCGGCTATCCGGAGGGTTGTGCCGCCGGTCGTTTTCGTACGCGCCGAATTTGCTGATAGACTCGGATCTGTGCGAATTATCGCGGGCGAATTTCGCGGCCGAATCCTCCAGGGCCCAGAGTCCGACACCACCCGCCCCATCACCGATCGCGTAAAGCAATCCCTCTTCGACATCCTCACCCCCCACCTCCCCGATTCCGTCGTCTACGACGTCTTCGCCGGCACAGGTTCCATGGGCCTGGAGTCAATCAGCCGCGGCGCTCGCCGAGCCGTCTTCTTCGAGGCCGACCGCTCCGCACACCAGCGGTTAAAGAAGAACATCGCGACCCTCGACGTCTCCTCTTCAACGCAAGTCATCCCCGGAGATCTGTTCCGCTGGTTCGCCGAACCGAAGAACGCACCCGCCACTCCCAACCAGGCGAACCTGATTTTCCTCGATCCCCCCTACCGCCTCTTGCGAGAAGACGCCGATCGCCTCCAAAACCTCGCAGTAAATATCGCCGACCATCACCTCGCCCCCGACGGCATCGTCATTTTCCGCCACGGCGCCGCCGACACCCTCGCCCTCCCACCGCTCGCGGCCGTCGACGTCCGCACCTACGGCGGCATGACCCTCGAGTTCTTGCGCAAATCTCCCGTTTGACACCTGCCGGGGTTGGATTACCTTCACCTCACCAATGCGCATTTCATTTGCAGTGGCGGCGATTTGCATCCTGGCGCTGATGATGAGCGGAGCACCCCCGTGCCATGCGCTCGACGGCGATCGCCAGTCGCCCGCCTCCCTCTGGAAATTCAACGGCGACGTCAACGATTCAGGAACCACTCCCCTCAACGGCAAAATTGTCGGCCGCGCAACTTTCTTCGATTCCCCCATCACCGGCGCCGGCCAACTCCTCTCCCTCAACGGCGTCGACGCGTGTGCACAAATTGAAGACGCAAAGCCCCTCAACCTTGCCGCCGACTTTTCTCTCAGCCTCTGGTTCTTCCCGCTCGAAACAAAAGCCCAGCCATTGCTCCACAAAGCCGAAGGCGACCACGGCTGGTCCCTCGAAGTCCTCCCCGACGGCGCACTCCAATTCACCGCAGCCTCAACAAAGCTCACGACCCCGGCCCAGACCGTCGCCGCCGGCCAATGGTTCCACGTCGTCGTTTCAGTCCAGCGCGCAGAAAAAGGCGACCTCTCCGCCCTCTACATCAACGGCCGTCGCGCCGCCGCCGGAAACGTCCCCGCCGCCGCCGACCTTTCAACCAACAAACCACTCCTCATCGGCAAATCCCCGGCCAACCAATTCTTCAACGGCCTCATCGACGAACTAGCCATCTACAACACCCCGCTCACACTCGAAGAAGTCGCCAAGGTAACCGACGCCGGACTCCCCTGGGCCCGCCGACCGGAACATGTTGCCACGCCCTTCGCGGACAATCATTTCACCCTCGAGAAAAACGACGTCATCGCCACCGTCGGCGGCGAAAACGCTTACGGCGCACAGCAGGCCGCAGCCCTCGAAACCCTCGCCACCGCCGCCGCCCCCGACAAGAACATCCTCTTCCGCAACATGGGCTGGGAAGGCGACACCGTCTTCGAACAATGGCGCATCCTCAACTTCGGCCCTTGGCCAAAACAGTTCGAGCACACCGGCGCAACTGTCCTCCTCGTCAATTTCGGCCAGATGGAATCCCTTCGCGGCCAGGCCAGCCTCCCCGACTTCATCGCCGCCTACGACAAACTCCTCGACGAATTCGCCAAGACAACCCGCCGCATCGTCCTCGTCTCTCCCATCGCCTTTGAAAAAGTCTCCCCCCTGCTGCCAGATCTCACCACCCGCAACGACGATCTCCACAACTACGTCGAAGCCATCCGCGAGCTCGCCAAAAAGCGCAACTGCCTCTTCGTCGATCTCTTCTCCATGAAGCCCGCCGAAAAACACCGCACCCGCGACGGCATCCATCTCTCCCCCGCCGGCCAATGGGCCGTCGCCTGGGAAACCGCCAGACAACTCAACATCGCCCCCGCCACACCACCCGAGCTATTCGAAACCGCCGACAGCGTCACCTTCCGCAACCCACCGCTCGAAGAACTGCGCACCGCCATCGTCGCCAAGAACAAACTCTGGATTGAATACTGGCGGCCCAACAACTGGGCCTTCCTCGCTGGCGATCGCATCACCCAACCCAGCAGCCGCGATCACATCGATCCGCGCATCCGCTGGTTCCCCACCGAAATGCAGCAATTCCCGGCCCTCATCCGCCACGCAGAAATCAAGATCGAAACGCTCGCGCGAGGACTCCATCCATGAACCAGAAACTCAGCACGCTCCTCTGCGCCATCCTGCTTTCAACTCTCGCAACCGTCCTCCGCGCCGCCGAGCCAGACCACGACGACCCGGCCGCCGAACTCGCCTCGTTCAAAGTCGCCGACGGCTACGAAGTAAACCTCTTCGCCAGCGAAAAAGACGGCGTCATCAAACCCATCGCCATGCGCTGGGATCCGCAAGGCCGCCTCTACGTCTCCTGCATTCCGTCCTACCCCCAGATCAAGCCCGGCGATCAGCCGGATGACAAGATCATCATCCTGTCCGACCCC
>JBBRHH010000668.1:0-2727 GCA_038222915.1 Tepidisphaerales bacterium | reverse complement strand
TTCTCCGCGCCGAAGTCCACTTCGAGCCAATCCGCGTCGTTCGGCGAGCCGTAGCTCGTCCAGCGGTTCATCGGGGTCGGCAGGAAGACGATCTTGCCGTCGATGGCGCTTTGGGGCTTACCGCCGAAGCGGTCGGTGAAGGAGGCGGTGGCCTTTGGGAAGCCTTCGTGTTTTGGGTTGCAGGCGAGATTGCCGGATGGGGGCGGGGCGGGCGTGTAGGGGACGGTGGCGTCGCCCCAGGCTTCGAATTCGGTGAGGCCGGTCTTGCCGTTGGCGGCGTGGGTGAAGGTGGCTCGGAGCTTTGACACTTCCAAGGGTGGGAAGGTGATGATGTTGGGGCGGTGGCCGGTGGGATGATCAAGGGACCGCTTTTGATCGGGGATGGGTTTCCAATCCTGGCCGGTGGAATATTCGAGAGTGTAGTCGGTTGGTGGGACGACCTTTTCTTTGTCTTCGACGAAATAGAGTTTGACGGTGTCGATCTTGCGCGGCGTGCCGAAATTGATGGCGAGTGAGTCGGTGGGATTCGCTGAGCCGGCGCAGGTCCAGCGATTTGGCGGATCCTGGTGGTACCAGTAATTGCCGTCGTTGACCTTTGACAGGGAGGTTTGCGGGGCGACGTAGGAGGCCGAGAGTTGGGGGTAGTAGTCGCCGTCGTTGTTGACGGCGAAGTTTACGCGATGGGTTTTTGGAAGGGGTTCATCGTCGGCGGCCGGGAGTTTTGCCGTTAGCTTGGCGAGGGTTTTCGAGGAGGCCAGTTCCTTGCCGTCGGCGAGGACGTGAAGACCTTGGCCGAGGTTGTAGCGCTGGCCGGTCTTGTCCCAGATGATGCTGACGCGGTGGTTGCGATAGGAGACGTCGTCGAGGGCGAAGTAGTCCCAGTCGGCCGGGGCGAGGGGGTCGATTTCGAGCGTGTCGGAGTCGGTTGCTTTGAGGCCAACGAGGCCGGTGATGATGAGGTCGTTGAAGCCGGAGTGGAAGTAGTGTTCGCTGTGGTTGTAGGCGTCGTGGCCTTCAAAGGAGCCGGTGTCGGGGTGCATTGCTTCGGCGAGATAAGGCCGGCCGTCCTTGCGGTGGGACGCGGCGTAGTTGTGCAGGAGTTTGAGGTAGTCGGCGCGGGTGACGATTTTCTGGTCGGAGGATTGGAGAAGGTTGGCGAGGGCCTTGAGGGTTTGGGTGGTGGCGTAGGGCCACGATTGGCCGCTCCACCAGCAACAGGACTTCTGGAGGAGGAAGAGGGGGTCGTTGCGCTCGACGGTGGTTGGGCCGTGATCGGCGTAGAAGTAGGCGGGGTCCATCAGGAATTTCCAGGATGACTCATAGCCGGGATCGAGCATGTTGAACTGCCAAGGCACGTAGCCGATTTCTTCGCGGCCGTGCTCGTTGCCGGCGAATTGGCCGGACTGATAGGTGAGGGTGTTGGCTTTGACGGCGTGGCCTTCCTTGTCCTTTTCATCGTTCTTGTACATGGGGAAGAAGAAGTCGCGATCTTTGTCCCAGAGGTGCTTCTGGACCTGTGCCTTGATGCCGGCGGCGGCAGCTTCGAATGATTTGGCGGTGGCTTCGTCGCCCGCGAGAGTCGCGATGTGGGCGATGGCTTTTGCGTCGGCCCACATGTAGGCGTTGAAGGAGGGGCGATAGCCGGGCGCGCCGCGGAGGATGTCCATGGTCTGGCGGCTGTTGATGTTGAATTCCATGCCGTCGTCGTGGCCGATCTGCCAGAAGAGGCCGATGGCGGGTACCCACTGCCGCTGTTTCCAGCCTTCGTAGTTTTTGATGAGGTCGGGAAGGAGATCGGTGATGAAGGACTTGCTGGGATGTACTACGTTCGCGGCATAGATCGCGTCGGCCAGCCACGTCGAATAGTTGCGCGGCTGCGCGCCTGGGGTTCGGAACCAGTAGCGGGAATAGTCGCGGGCGTATTGGGGATCGCGCAGCCAGCGGACTTCGTAGAGCTGGTGGCCGGCCGGGCAACTGATTGCGCCGTACGCGCCGGACCAGAAGGGGCGATCAATAAATTCAGTAAATGAGTAGCCGCTGTTGGGCGAGCCGTATGTGAGGTGCTTGGTGACGAGCTCCCAGCGGTAGTAGTAGGTCGTGTTGATTTCGGCGTCGGGGCATTCGAAGAACGGGATGTTCGCTTTGAACCAGCCGGCGTCCTTGTTGTCCCAGAAGGTCTGGGCGTCGAGGAGCTTTTGTTTGTCGAGGATGTCGGCGTTGATGGTGGAACCGAATGACATTGCTAAGAGCAGCACGATTTGGCGGATGCACATGAGTGGAATTGTAACATGGAGCGGGTACAAGGGCGGGCATGCGACAACTTAAGTGCGGATGGCGGATCGGGTTCTCGCTTGTGGTCGTGATGTTGATTGGGGCGTTCGCGCAGGCGGAGCCGCACGTTTATCGGGAAAATGTCGCGCCGCACTGGTTCGCGGGGAATACGCGGTTCTGGTATCGCAACGACTTGGCTGAGGGGCGGCGGCAGTTTGTGCTGGTGGATGCGGAGAAGGGAACGCGCGGGCCGGCGTTTGATCATGCGCGGCTGGCGATGGCGCTTGGCAAGACGATAGACGGCTCGTTTGCGGCGGACCATCTTCCGTTGGAGGACGTGATTTATGCCGAGGACGGCGAATCGTTTCAAGCGACGGTGGGCGGGAAGATCTGGCGGGTGGATTTGAAGAGTTATGCGGTGGAGAAGGTGGGACGCAAATAGAGTACAGGGGACAA
>JBBRHH010000667.1:0-2742 GCA_038222915.1 Tepidisphaerales bacterium | reverse complement strand
TGCGCGTCATCTTCTCCCCAGCGCGCTTCCGCTCATTCAACCGCTGCTCGGCCTCAAAGCTGCTCAAGCGCTCATCCACAAAAACCACTTCAATCCCCGCTGCCGCACCAACACTGCGCCCCCACGCAACAGCATTCAGCGCAGCGCCGCCAACCGATCCATCCATATTCAAAGGAAGCCCCACCACCAGCCGCCCCACCCCCTCCTTCGCAATCAGCTCCAACACCGGCCCACGGGCCTGATCCACCCCATTCACCTCCAGCACCAGCAGGGGAGTAGCGAACCGCCCTCCTTCATCGCTCATAGCAAGCCCAACGCGCCGGTCCCCAAGATCAACACCAAGTGTGCGCATCTGTGGCTAAAAACAAGCTTAAAGAAACCGATCCCCAAACCGCTCCTTCACCCGATTCACCATCTCCTTCACTCGCTCCGAATCCCGCTTCGCACAAACCAACGTCACGTCCGGCGTGTTAATGATGATCATGTCCGACACCCCGATCGTCGTCATCAGATGCTCCGGGTCGCTGCTGATCAAAATGTTATTGTCCGAATCCACCAGGACGCACAGCTTGCATTGCATCGCATTGTCCTGCTCATCCGTCGGAAGAATCTCAGCCAGAGCCGGCCAAGATCCCACGTCCAGCCACTCCTCAATCGGCATCTCCACCACCACGACCTGCGCCTGCCCCTTCCCCTGCGAAGAAGGCTCCATCACCGCATAGTCGATGCTGATCTTCGGCAGCTTTGGATAAGTCTCCTTCAGCACCTCATCGCGATGCCCCGTCTCCCACGCCGTCGCGATCTGTGAAAGCCCCTCATGCGCAGACGGAAGATACCGCGCCAGCTCCCGCATCACCGTATCGCACCGCCAGACAAACGACCCCGAATTCCAGTAATACCGGCCCGACTCGACATACCGGTCCGCCGTCGGCTTATCCGGTTTCTCTTTAAACGCCATCACCCGAAACGCCCCCTTCCGACCGCCCTTCATCGCCAGCGATGCCCCTCGATGAATATACCCAAGCCCGACATGCCCAAACGTCGGCACGATTCCAAATGTCACGAGCGCATTGGGTTGCTCCGCCACCACATCAAACGCCAGTCGGATCGCCTCATGAAATTTCTCAACCGGCTGTATCACATGATCCGCCGTCACGATACACATCACCGCGTCTGGATCGCGCTTCAATAGCACTGCCGCCGCAAACCCCACCGCGTTGACCGTATCCCGCCCAATAGGCTCGCCCAGCAGATTCTCGTTGGGCAGTTCCGGCAAATTCTCAAGCACGCTCTTGGCATACGCCGCCCCGGTCACCACATAAATCCGCTCTGCGGGCAGGATCCCGCGCAGCCGCTCGTATGCTAACTGCAGCAAACTCCGTCCATGCACCAGCGGCAAGAGTTGCTTGGGTTTGTCCTTCCGCGACAACGGCCAAAGCCGCGTCCCTGACCCCCCGGCCATGATCAATCCATATTGCATAAATCCTCTGGCAATCGCTCCAAACACGTCCTCGTCATATATCGGACGAAATTGGCCGCAAGCTGTGTGGGAACCGACCGATCCATTTCCCTTAGCCCCACATCTACGTAATTATAGCACCAACTCATCGTTTCGCTGGACGCTTTGATTGCGCGCCACCATCGCGAGCGCAAGTCCACGCGGCCGATACGTATTCCAAGCCTCGAACCGAACTTAGCATACTTCCCAAAGTCAATTTCCGCCAACAAACCCTTACAATCCATCACATCCTTTACACTGGCACTCCGCCCCCCTTTCGCCTCAAATAATCCACAGGAGAAACCACCATGACCACGCCAGCCCCCGTTGAACCCAAGCCCGAGGCCACTTCCGCCACAGTGCCGCCCACCTCCGGCACATTTTCCCGCATCGGCGGCTTCCTCTGGTGGCTCATCACCGGCTTTGGCCTCCTCGCTACCCTCACGCGCCGCAAAAGCGCCCGTACGAAGGCCGAAGAAATCGTCGTCTACTGCGTCCATTGCTCCTTCTTCCTCTGGGCTCTCATTCTCACCGGCTTCGTCGGCGCAGAATGCGTCAAGCATTACCCCAACACCGCCCATGTCTGGGGCTGGATCTACGTCTGGGTTCTGATGTACACGCTCGTCTCCCTTCTGTTCGACATCGGCACGCGAACCTTCCTCCTCCTTGCCGGCCTCTTCGCCTTTCTCTGGCTCGGCTTCAGCTACATGGAACAGCTCCACCATGTCCCGATCCTCTCCCGCCTCCACGCCTACACCAAAAGCCTCCACCCCATGTTCGACACCGGCTTCGCCCGCGTCATGAGTTGGCTCCTTCTTGGCCCCTGGATCTACGCCCTCTTCCAATCCTTCAGCCGCGGCCGCAAAACCTTCTCTCCCAACTCCATCGAAGAATGGTATCTCGGCGAAGGCCGCGACATCATCGACCGCTCCGGCCTCAAATTCCGCAGCCGCTACCGCGACCTCTTCGAATCCATCCTCGGCCTCGGCGCAGGCGATCTCGAAGCCGTCGACAACAACGGCAACATCGTCAAACGCTGGGAAAACATCCTCTTCCTCACCTTCGCATGGCGTCGCCTAGACGAAATCCTCCATCAGCGCTCCGCCGTCGTCGATAACGCCGCCAGCGACCCTGTCGAAGTCGAGGAAGTCCGCCGCTGATTCGACCGGCTCGCCATTTCATGCGTCACCAGCGCCGCAAAACAAAACAGCGCCCCCACCACGCACACACCCGTCCATCGCCCC
>JBBRHH010000666.1:0-2742 GCA_038222915.1 Tepidisphaerales bacterium | reverse complement strand
AGACGGGGCAATCTTCGCCATAGCTTTGGTCGTCGCCCGCCGAGAGGTCCAGCGGTATGACAATGCTTTCGCCGCAGGTGGGGCAGGTGTAGGCCGCCTCGTCGGTCGGGCGCGGCTTCTTTCGCTTCTTCGGGCGCTTCATGAGATGGGTCGGACGTTAGTCGTCGGCGAGCTTGGTGGATTTGGCCGGTATTCGTCGCGCCAACTTGGCTTTTTTCGCAAGGTCACTCAATGCCTGCTGCGCGGCGAGGCCGGTATGTGTCTCGACCCATTTGATCTTGGGCTCGTCTTTTTTCTTGATCATTGCGTAAGTATACGCGCGCCGGACGCCAATCGGTAGTTTTGCGCGTTTTCACAACGGCCGGCGTCAACAGCTTGTAGATACAGCGACTGTCGTTTGTGACTGGTTACACCAACTTGAATTGAGGTTCGAAAATGAGGATCTGGCGATTGTTCTGCTGCGTGTCGGTGATGGGGTTGGTTGCTTCAACTGGCCTGGCGAAGGACGCTGACCCGGCAACCAGGCCGACGACAAAAGCAACGTCGAAGCCCGCGCCCAAGCCGCGCGTCGAAACCGATGCGGCGACACCCGCCGCCGGCGGCGCAGGCAATGAGAGGGCCTTTCTCGAGCGGGCCAAGGACAAAGAGATTCAGATTGTTTTCCTGGGCGATTCGATCACCGACTTTTGGATGAACCGCGGCAGGAAGAAAGTCTGGGATGAATACTACAAGAAGTTCGACGCAGCCGACTTCGGCGTCTCCGGTGAACACACCGAACACACGCTCGGCCACCTGAAGGCGGGAATCGTCGATGGACTCTCGCCCAAGGTTGTCGTGATCATGATCGGCACCACCAACAACATCGGCCACAGCTCAGAAGAAAAGCCGGAATGGGCGGCCGCCGACGTGAAGAAGATCGTCGAAGTGGTTCACGAAAAGCTCCCCGAAACAAAGGTGTTGCTCCTGGGCGTTTTCCCCCGCAACGGAAAAACATCGCGCGAGCGTCAGGCCGTGACGGCGATCAATGCAATCATCAGCAAGCTCGACGACGGCAAGAAAACCCGTTATCTCGACCTGACACCCAAGTTCGTTGATGAAGAGGGAAACATCCCGAAAGAGATCATGCCCGACGGCCTTCACCCCAATGAGAAGGGATATCAGATCTGGGCGGAATCCATGCAGCCTCTGCTCGATGAAATGATAAAGTAAAGGGCTATTTGCACGCTTTCAGAAATGCCAGAAGGTCTGACAACTCTTGTGCACTGAGTTGCTGGTCCAGACCTTCGGGCATGACCGAAACTTTGCCCGGCCGGATTTCCTTCACTTTCGATTTTGGGATGCGCACCTGCTGATTGGGGCCGGTGAGCAAAAGAATTTCCTCGGCATCGTTACCGCGGATGATGCCGGATTGCTCGCCGTCGGCGGTTTCGACAATCATCGGCTCGAAAGACTGGACGATCGTGGCGCTCGGATAAACCACACTTTCCAGCAGGTCGCGCTCGCTGCGGATCTTGCCAACGCTGGTAAGGTCCGGACCGACATTGCCGCCCACGTACCCAATGGCGTGGCAGGCGGAACAGGAAGCCTTTGTGCTATTGAAGACAATCCGGCCACGTGCCGAATCGCCCTGAAGCAACGCGGCCACAAGATGATCGAGCCGCTCCTTCTGTGCGGCGGCGTCCGGATTGAGACGGGTAAGAAGCGGCTCGGCTGCTTTTGCGACTTCCGGACCAAATTTCGAGAACCGCGCCTGCAATTGATCAGCGCGCAGGGCGGCGACGGACTTGGATTCATTGAGTGCAGCGACAAGGCCAAGTCCCACGGCGCGGCTGGTGGTCTTGTCGTATGCGCCCAGAAGCCGCCCGATCTCCAACGGCGACGCGAATTTGATCGAAGCGGTGAGGCTGTTCAGTTGCTCGTCGCTCAAATTGGCTCGGCCGAGGATTGTCGCGGCGTCCAGCCGTTGCGCAGGCGGCTGCTCTGAACCGAGTTGCGATAGCAGAAACTTTAGAGCGGCGGTGTCGACCGATGGAAACACCGGAACCGCCGCCAGCGCGGCCAGGCGAAGAGGCGCTGGCGATTCATCTCTGGCGCCGAGTTTCAGCAAAGCCGCATCAATTTGAGCCGGTCGATCCTTTTTGAATGTCAGGTGGCGAATGCCGGCAACGGCGTCGCCCATGATCCTATCGTCATCGGATTCAACACCTCCGCAGAGTGTCTCAATCCAGGTGCTCGGGGCGTCCTTGAGGTTGGCCTGGGCCATAGCTGCGAAGGCCAGTCGGCGGCGATCAATTGCGGCGGACTTGTCGGTTGCGGTGGTCGTCAGCAGCGATTGAATGGCCGGAGCGTTGGCGAATTTCGCCAACTGCTGTGTGAGCTGGGTGCTCGACTCAGGTGACAGCGTTGGAGAGCCGAGGCGCTCCTTCAGCGCACCGGCGAGGGCATCGCCCCAATTGGCATGTCGGGTGGCGATCCAGGCTGCGGCGTCGCGTAGTGGTTCATATGCAGCCGCCAACTCGACCGCGACGGATTGGGGTCCAAGGCCGCCGCCTTCCATCTGGTCAAGTGCGATCATGGCAGCACGGCGGACATGAGGATTTTTGCTCGTCAATCCGGGTAGGGTGGATTTGGCGTCGGCGATTTCGATCAGCGCATAGATGAGTGAGTGTTCCAGTATTCGATCCGTTGGTTTTTCCAACGCGGTGAAAAGATGAGCGGTTGCGACAGGGTCGCCCATTCGGC
>JBBRHH010000665.1:0-2766 GCA_038222915.1 Tepidisphaerales bacterium | reverse complement strand
GCACCCTCGGCGCCGCCCGAAGTTTAGCTACAGCATGAATCACAACGACCTTGAGGGTATCCTCCAATTGACCGACGAGCGCCGCGACGGAGCCTTGCGCGACCCGCTGCATCCGCTTCGCCCCCTGCGTGGCGGGATCGTTGTTCCGAACAAGACCATCCGCGATCTGCGACTGCGCCCGGGGCTGATGATCAGGGGCGAACAGCGCGGCCGAACGCTTGGGCGGGTTGCCAGCATTGAGGGGCGAACTCCGACTGAATATGTCGAGCGGATCTCGCTCTATGACTCTACTGCTCTTGATCCGCAGCCGGTTCTCAAGCTGGAGCATGATCCCAACGAACTGACCACGCGCGTTATTGATATCCTTACGCCGATCGGGTTTGGGCAGCGCGGGCTTATCGTTGCTCCGCCGCGGACGGGCAAGACGATCCTGATGCAGAATATCGCCAAGGGGATTCATGCTAATTATCCGGCGGTTGAACTGGTTCTGCTTCTGATCGATGAACGGCCTGAAGAAGTCACCGACATGAAGCGCAACGTGCCTGGCGTTGTGTATGCTTCTTCTAATGACAACACGATTGAGAAGCACCTTGATCTTGCACAACTCGTGATTGAGCGGTGCAAGCGGAAGGTGGAGTTTGGGGCGGATGTGGTTGTGCTGCTTGATTCGCTGACGCGGGTTGGGCGGGCGTTTAATGCGGGGGGGCCTTCGGGTGGCCGGACTATGACGGGTGGTCTCGACAACCGGGCGCTGGAGATTCCGAAGCGCTTGTTTGGCGCGGCTCGGAAGATTGAAAATGGCGGTTCACTGACAATCATTGCCACCTGCCTGATCGACACTGGAAGCCGGATGGACCAGATCATTTTTGAAGAGTTTAAGGGCACCGGCAACATGGAACTGACTCTTGATCGCAACCTCTCCAACCAGCGCATCTATCCGGCCATCGACATCCCGCAATCCGGGACCCGCAAGGAAGAGAAGCTGCTGACAGAGAAGGAACTGGCGGCGGCTCGGAACATTCGCCGGCACCTGGTGAATATGAGTCCGGTGCAGGGGATGAAGACGCTTCTGGATGTTTTGAAGAAGCATAAGACGAACGCTGAGCTCTACGCCACGATGCGGCTGTAACCTCCTATCCCAAAATAAAGAGTTTGACGAGGCCAGGGCCGTGCACGCCTTCGACCATGCTCATTTCGATGTCGGCTGTTTTTGATGGGCCGGAGATTATGCTGGTTGCGCTTCCGGTGCCTTCGCGAGTTAGCTTTTCAAATAGATCTACCAGATCGGCTACGAAGTTTTTGGGCTCTAGGATGGCCACGTGAATGGGTGGGACGAGGGACAAGGATCGGCCGTGTTTGGGGCTGGTCTGGACTACGAGGCTGCCAGTTTCGGCGACTGCGCAGTAGACGTCGGTGACGCCGCAGTCGTAGTCGTAGAGTTGATCGAGGGTCATGTCGGGCCAGAGGGTTGTTTCGAAGCCTGCGCTTCGGAGGCCGGCGGGGACGGAGAGGTTCTCCAGGAATGGTGATGCGGGAAGCGCCAGTCTTTTGCAGTTCCTGGAGTGCAGGAAGGCGATCAGTTTTGCCATCAGATCTTCGGGGGAGACGGTCTCGACCTGCATGTGGTTGTCGGAGGCGCGCTTTGCGAAGAGCTCGGGGAGGCCGATGTCGCTGTGGACGAGGCGAGTGATGGGTTCGTCGATTGCCGGTGGGATGGGGGCCTTGTCGAGCGGCGTGGTTCGGCCGAGGGCGAGGCGGACTTTCTGGATGACTGTGGTTGCGTCGGACATTTGGGTTTGATTCTGTTGGTGCATTACTTTGACGGTCTTTTTTTCCACATTTGATGGAACGTTTTACTGGCCGGGGCCGGCATGTCGCGGACTTGGGTCCAGCCGCGGCCGACGCTGGGGAGTTTTTTGACCCAACCGGTTTTGTGGGCGCGGCGGCGCAGATCCCATTTCTGAAAGGTGGAGATCATCGCGTAGAGGAACGGGAACTTGAGGCTCCAGGCCCAGACGCGATGGATGGTGCGGTCCCAGAAGCTGCCAAGCTTCTGGGCGACGATGTCGCGGCGCATGTTGATCAGGTGCTGGGGGATGTTGATCTTGACGGGGCAGGCTTCGTAGCACGCGCCGCATAAGCTGCTGGCCTGGGGGAGATCCTTGTAGTTGCCGAGGCCCTGGAAGAGGGGCGTGATGAGTGCGCCGATGGGGCCGGGGTAGACGCTGCCGTAGGCGTGGCCGCCGATCTTGCGGTAGACGGGGCAGGCGTTGAGGCATGCGCCGCAGCGGATGCAGCGGAGGGTTTCGCGGTAGTCGCTGGCGAGGATTTCGCTGCGGCCGTTGTCCATCAACACGAGATGAAATTCTTCGGGGCCGTCGGTTTCGCCTTCTTTGCGGGGGCCGCCGAAGAGGCTGGTGTAGACGGTCATGGCCTGGCCGGTGGCGCTGCGGGCCAGGAGTTTGAGCATCACGGAGAGATCGACGAGGCGCGGGACGACTTTTTCGATGCCGACGAGACTAACGAGAATGCGCGGCGTGGTGATGCTCTGCCGGGCATTGCCTTCGTTTTCGACGACGCAGACCTGGCCGGTCTCGGCGACGATGAAGTTGCCGCCGGTCATGCCCAGGTCTGCGCGGCGGAACTTGTCGCGGAGATGGTGGCGGGCCTGCATGGTGAGGGCCGTGGCGTCGTCGTCGTAAGGGGTTTTGAAATATTCGCTGAAGAGCTGGGCGATGGAGGCTTTGTCCTTGTGGATGATGGGGG
>JBBRHH010000664.1:0-2811 GCA_038222915.1 Tepidisphaerales bacterium | reverse complement strand
CAGCCACGAAACCATCGCTGAAAAATGGCCGGCAGACGTCAAGCAAATCTGGTCGGCCAAAGTGGGCATCGGCTATGCGAGCCCTATCGCCAAGGACGGTCGCATCTACCTTTTCTATCTCGACGGCACGAAGGACACACTGACCTGCTACAACGCGGCCGACGGGAAAGTCATCTGGACGCAGTCCTACGAAGGCGGCTTCAACAGCACGCGCAGCTATCCCGGCACACGGGCTACGCCGGCCATCAATGGAAAGTTGATCTACACCTACGGCGGCAACGGTGATCTCGTCGCCCGCGATCTGGAGGCCGGGAAGGAACTCTGGCACATCAACGTCCTCAAGGACTGCGGCGGCCAAAACCAGACCTGGGGCATTTCTCCCAGTCCGCTGATTGTTGGAAACTATATTTACGTTCAGGGCGGCGTGGGCGCACCGGCCGTTGTCGGGGTCAACAAGGCCGACGGCAAATACGTCTGGAAGTCCGAGGCCAAGGATGGCGGCTATGCCCATCCGGTTCTCGCTGACGTACAGGGGACCAAGCAGCTCATCTGTCTCGCCCACAAAAACGTCTACGGCCTCAACCCCGAAACCGGCGCGACCATCTGGGCCGTCCCCTGGGAAACAAAATACGACGTCAATTCCGCGACGCCGATCTACAGGAACGACCATGTCTTCATCTCCAGCAACTACGATCACGGCTGCATGATGCTCGAGCTTTCGCCAACCGGCGCGAAGAAGCTGTGGGAGAACAAGACCGTCACGGATCGCTTCTCGGCTCCGGTGCTGGATGGCGATCTGTTATTCGCCAATTCCGAGGGCACGATCAAGTGCCTGAGCTGGCCGGACGGCAAGGTGAAGTGGGAAGCGAAGGAGCGGATCGGCTTTGGCGGCTCGTTTGTCCGCGTAGCTGATAAGCTGCTCACCATGAGCGATCGCGGCAAGCTGATCCTGCTGAAAGCCACGGCCGACGGCGCGGAAACGCTCAGCGAGTTTGCCCTCTTCGACAACCGCGAAGTCTGGGCAACGCCGATCATCTACAACGGGAAAATTTACGCACGCGGCACCGATGAACTGGTCTGTGTCGATGTAGGGAAGTAGGCACCCATGCGTCCAACCAACTTCAAACGATCCTGGCCACTGTACGCCGTCGCCCTCGTCGTGCTGCTCGTTTTGATGCGGTTGCCCGACGACGATCGCGTTGGTGTCCGCGCCGCCGACGCACCGCCTGCGACCCAGCCCGCCACCTCCCAACCCTCCGCCGACTACCCCGCCTTTCACGGCGGTGGCCCGCTCATTGGCCTTGCCCCGCCCATCGGCCCGCCGCCCATGGCGTTGCGGTGGAAATATCTCGTTGACGACAACGATCGCACCTCCGTCGAGGCCGCTCCCGCCATTGCGAACGGTGTTGTTTATGTGGCCGACACCAAGGGCACGCTTCATGCCATCGACATCAAGACTGGCAAGGCGACGTGGACGTACAAGAGCGGCGACAGTTTTGAAACCGCGCCGCTCGTAGCCGATGGACGCGTCTTTGTCGGCGACATGAACGGCGTGATGCACGCCGTTAGCGCGGCCGACGGAAAAAAGATCTGGGTGTACGACAGCGAAAGCGCCATCCACGCGTCGGCCAATGCCGATGGCGGCAACATCTACTTTGGCAACGATGGTGCGAAAATTGTTTGTTTGAACGCCGTCGATGGAAAAGTCGTGTGGACGGGCGAGGCCGGCGATCGCCTCAACTCCACACCCGCCATCGGGCACGGTGCTGCTTTCGTTTCCGGCTGTGATCAACATCTCCGCGCCATGAGCCTCAAGGACGGCAAGGAACTTTTCAGCGTCGACCTCGGCGCACTCGCCCCCGGGTCTCCAGCGGTCTTGAGTGATCGCATCGTTGTCGGAACCGACGGCGGCCGGCTGCTCTGCTACTCCGCGGACGGGAAGAAAACGCTTTGGACCTTTGAGGACGTGGAAGACAAAGCGATGGTCTATTCTTCACCGGCCGTTGCCGATGGCTTCGCGGTCGTCGGCGCACGCGATCGTGCAGTTCATGCCGTGAATCTTGAGACCGGCAAGGAAGCCTGGTCGTTCAAAACGCGCGGCGATGTGGATGCGTCGCCAGTCATCAGCGCCGGCCGGGTTTATGCGGCGAGCCGTGACAAGAAGCTTTATGTGCTCGATCTCAAGACCGGCGCGAAGCTTTGGGAGTACACGGCCGGCCGAAGCATAAACGCGACCCCGGCCATTGGTGAAGGCGTCGTTATTATCGCCGACACCGCTGGTGGCGTGTTCTGCCTGGAACCAAAGTAATGTCACATCCTGAGGAGCGCAGCGACGAAGGATCTACGTCCACCGGCCTTCGTCCAGGACTATTTTCCAGTCTCAATCCGCACCGGTTTCTTCCCCGACCCCTCCGGCGGAATAATCTCAATCACACCCTTGCGCGTCGTCGACTTCGTCGCGGCTTGCGTCGTTGCCCCGCCCTCCCCAAAATCCACGTCGATAATTCCCGTGAAATACCGCCACCCTCTCCCCAGAAAAATCTGGTCCTTCAACATCTCATCCAGACTCGGCTTCACCATCCCCTCACACCGCACCTTCTTGTTGACGCGCAGGATAATCGGCCTCGAAAAATCGACCATCTGATCGTTCAGATAAACCCGCATCTCCTCCACGTTATCGCTCTCAATGTCGATGTGGTTTGGCGACGGGCGGTTGGCTTTCACCGTGTACGTGTATTGCTCCACCGTCATCCGACCGCTGCCGTGCTGAAAGCGCAGTTGCTTCTCCTGGCCGGGTTTCATGAGCTGGTA
>JBBRHH010000663.1:0-2819 GCA_038222915.1 Tepidisphaerales bacterium | reverse complement strand
GCGACCGCGCGAATCGGCTGACGAGCAGGTCCGTCCACCATTTGTTCGTCGGGATTGGGCGGCCGTCCTCCTTCACCAGGAACAGGTCGCGCTTGTCGAACTTGCGGATCTTTTCATCGACCTGCGCGGGTACGGATTCCGCGTAGGAGCCCTTGCCGACGGGAACGACGGCTTGGCCCGATAAAACACCGTTAAGGAGAAGGGAAGAAATGATTGTCACGTGTAAAGGCTTCAAGCGCGCTCCTGGGATTAATGGTTCTGCCGTAAAGATATACCGATAGGATGTGAATGGCACGGCGGCTCTTTCGCCGGCCGAAAGTCTCACCTATCCTTATGATGATGTTCGAAGACGCCTCGCCCTCTGAGCTTTCCTCACCGCGCCGGGCGATGCCCGTTTGGATTTTCCCGCTCACCAAGTGCATTGCATTGCTGATCGCGCTTGGGGTGTTCCTCTATTTCTTTAGCGCCATCAGTACGGTATTGCTGGGATTGCTGGCCGCCTGCATTTTGTCGTGCACGCTGCAGCCGTTGCTGCGCTACCTGCCGAGTCCGCGCGGGCTTTCGGCGGTCGTCCTTGGCTTGGCGACTCTTGCCCTGGTGGGTGGGATCGTTTTCGCGGTTTCGCTGCCACTCGCGAACCCCATTAAGGAACGGCTGCGTGACTGGCCTCGAATTCAGACGCAGATCAATGAGTTTCTCCAGGTCTGGAACACCCGGCTGAACATTCAGACCGACAAACCACTGACGATTCAGGAAATCCTCGGCAGCGCCGGCAATTTCTTCGCGGGCGGCGGCGGTTCAATCCTGTTTTCGCGTGGAGTCGATTTGGTGTTGGGCGTCTTCATCTCCCTGGCACTGGTGATTTTCGGATCCATATTTCTGCTTGCCGAACCGGCCGAGACCATTCTCGGGCCTGCGATGCGGCTGCTCACTCCGTCCAATCAAAACTCTGCGCGAGCGATGTTCACCAATCTTGGCCCACGTTATCGATCGTGGGTTATTGGAACGATCCTTGGCATGTTCATTGTTTTTGTCGCATCGCTTCTGGGCTACGGCATGATCGGCGTATCGGCGGCCGTGCCGCTGGCGCTGCTTGCGGGCGTTGCGGAAATTGCGCCGACCGTTGGGCCGGCCACCGCGTGCATCATTGCGGCGCTCTTCGCCGGCGCAACCCAAGGCGGTGGGAAGGCAATGGGTGTGCTGGTCGTTTACGGGATCATTCAGGCTTTCGAGGCTTATCTGATCCTGCCGATGATCATGCGCGGGGCGGTGAAGATGCATCCGGCGGTGACTTTGTTCAGCGTCGTGTTGTGGGGCAAGATTTTTGGTGTGCCGGGACTGATGCTGGCGATTCCATTAAACCTGACGATCTGGTCGTTCCTGGAGCACTTTTACATTCGGCCACGCGAGCGGGCCCGGGCCGAGGCGGCACTGGTTCTGATGCCGCAGCAAGTCGCGACGGAAGTGCTCGTCGCCAGTGGAATCTCACGATGAACATCGCTGACCTACGACGGGATTACAAGTTGCAGGCGTTGGACGAGTCGCAGGCAAACGCCAACCCGATTGAGCAGTTTCGCAGTTGGTTTGCGGAGGCGGTGGCGTCGGAAGCTCTTGAGCCCAATGCGATGACGCTTTGCACAGTTGATGCAGATGGCCGGCCCAGTGCGCGGATTGTGCTGCTGAAGGGGATCGAGCCGATGGGGCTGACATTTTTCACCAATTACGAAAGCCGCAAAGCCGCCGATCTGATGGCGAATCCGCAGGTGGCGCTGGTTTTGTTCTGGCCGGAACTGGAACGTCAGGTACGGATTGAGGGTGAGGTGACAAAGGTGGGCCGGGCGGAGTCGGATGCGTATTTTCAGAGCCGGCCGCGGGCGAGCCAGCTTGGAGCGTGGGCTTCGCCGCAAAGTTCGACACTTGGTTCACGCGCTGATCTGGAGCGGGAGTTTGAAGAGCTTTCGAGGCGATTTGGCGATGGGGATATTTCCTGTCCCCCGCACTGGGGCGGGTATCGGGTGACGCCGGATCGGTTTGAATTCTGGCAGGGGCGACGGAGCCGGTTGCATGACCGGCTGCAATATTTACTTGTCAACGGCGCGTGGAAGATCGAGCGGCTTGCGCCCTGACCGTCACCACGGATGCACGCTGCCGTCTTCCCGGCGGACGACCGGCAGGTAGGCGCGCTCGTAGGCAAAGCGGCGAGCAGCGGCTTCGTTCACGCTCACGCCTAGCCCGGGTGTTTCAGGCACATCCAGATACGGTCCGCGGCGGACGACGCCGCCGGTGAATACTTCAGCCACTTTTTGGGCATCCGGGTGATCGGCGTGCGGCCACCATTCCTGAATGTCGAAATTGCTCGTGGCAAGATCGAGGTGAACGTTGGCGGCGTGGCCAATGGGCGAGAGATCGGGCGGGCCGTGCCAGGCGGTTTTTACTGCGAACGGCTCGGCGAGGGCCGCGAGTTTTCGGCCGGCGGTGATGCCACCGATGTGGCCGAGATCGCAGCGCAGGTAATCGAGCCAGCGGTTGCTGATTGGGCCGACGCAAGTGGCGATATCGGTGAAGAGTTCGCCGATGGCGATGGGCGTAGTGCTGGCGGCGCGGATCTGGGCGAGGCCGTCCTTCCATTCGGGCGGGACGATGTCTTCGAGGAAGAAGAGATGGAACTGCTCGAGCTCGCGCGCGAAGCCGGCAGCCTGGGTTGGGGTGAGGCGCTGGTGCGAATCGTGCAACAGCTCGACGCCGTCGCCGAACTCTTCGCGGAGGTGATGGAGGAGCGGCGGGATGGAGCGGAGGTACGGCGTCGGCTCCCACTCGCC
>JBBRHH010000662.1:0-2828 GCA_038222915.1 Tepidisphaerales bacterium | reverse complement strand
TAAATTGTTGTGGACATGAAGCTCCCGCGCGCGAAAGTTTAACAGTCATCCTGGCGCAATGCGATTGATTGGCTTTTCGTGGTGTTGCGCGCGGGCCACCGTCTGGGACCGTCTGGGAGATTGCAGTGCGGTGTCATGTCTATAGGATGGTGCGACTGTTAAATGAGTCGAACCCTCTTCTGGTACATCCTCAAAGACCTCGTCAAGATATTTGTCATGGCCTCGGGCGTTCTCGCCGGGATCATGAGCTTTGGCGGGCTCCTGAAGCCGCTTACAGAATATGGGCTGAGCGCGTCACAGGCGGCGCGGATGCTGTCGTGCTTTATGCCGGCGACGCAGACGTATTCGCTGCCGATTGCGGCACTGTTCGCCACGACGATGGTTTATGGGCGGCTGGCTTCGGACAACGAGCTGACGGCGTGCCGGGCGTCGGGGATCAGCAATTTGGCGCTGACGCTGCCGGCGGTGGTGATGGGGCTGACGCTGGCGATTGTGAGTCTGCTGTGCCTCTGCTTCGTGGCGCCGCACTTTTTGCTGAAGGCCGAGAAGGTGGTTTTCAGCAACATCGCCGAGGTGGTGAAGCGGAAGATCGACCGGTCGCACCAGCTTCAGATCGGGGGGTATACGATTTTTGCCAACTCGGCCGAGCTGAGTCCCGCGCCGGAGGCGGAGCCGGAGACGCAGGTGGTGCTGCTGAACGGCGTGGTGTTCGCGAAGTATGGGAGCGCTAACAGCGCGAAGAACACAGATCCGCCGCGCGAACTTTGGATTGCGGACGTGGCCAAGGCATACATCCGGCGAAACGGGGACGACATTCATTTTTCGGCGCGGTTGACCAACGGCATGCGGATCGATGCGCAGGGGCTGGAGGCGGTCGTGAAGGAAGGCGATTTTGGGCCGATCGACGTGCCTTCGCCGATTCGCGAGAAGACGCAGTTTATGGACATCCGCAAGCTCAAGGAGCTGTTTATCGCGCCGCAGACGAGCCGGCGGGTGCGCGATCAGTTGGATATCCTGGTGCGGAAAGAATCCGAGCTGGAATTTTTGAAGCGAATCAACATGCAGTTGAACTCATCGTCGGGGAAATTCGAGTTCAGCGCCGAGGGGGGCGTGTATACGCTGCAGCGCGGGGATGCGAAGTCGGAACAGTTTCCCGATTCGATCCGGCTGACTTCGCAGAAGGACACGGTGACGGACCAGGTTCTGCCGCAGGTGCATTTCAGCTGGCAGATGAAGGATCAGGAACCGTGGATGGACGATGCGGTGGCAGCACGGGTGCGCGTGGAGGCGGTCGCGGTGGCAAACGGCGATCCGAACAACAATCTGATGCGGGTTTCGGTGGAACTGAGCGGTGAGAGCCATCAGAACACGGACGGGACGGTTTCCAAGCACACGAGTTTGAAACGCATTTTTACCATGTCGATGCCAACGGACCTGGAAGCAATTGGACCGACAGCGATCAACGATGCGCTGAGCGTGGCGAGCCGCGGGAAGGGGGCGGTTGATTTGCGGAGGCTGCCGCCGGCGGTGGCGGCGCACGTGCGCCAGCGCGGCGACTGGGTGTCGTATCGCTCGTACGCGGTGAATGACGTCGTGGCATATAACGGGTCGGGATATTATGCGCTGGCGATGAGCACGAGCGCGAATCCGGCCAATCCGGCCAAAGAGACGAAGATTTGGAAGCTCTTTACGCGCACGGACGTGAGCAAATATAAGGACCTGTCCAAGTCGTTCGACGATCTGCTGTGTCACATTACGGCGGAGGGACATGGGCGGGCTTCGTTTGCGGTGAGCTGTCTGATTCTGGTGATGGTGGGATGCGTGCTGGGCATGCTGTTTAAGAGCGGGGATTTTCTGACTGCGTTTGGAATCAGCGTCGTGCCGGCGTTGTTGACTATCGCGCTGCTGTCGACGGGGCAGCATTTGGCCGAGAATGGGCGGGATTCGCTGCGGGCGGGAATTACGGTGATCTGGAGCGGCAATATCGGGGTGTTCATCCTGGCGGTTGTGCTGCTGGTGCGGCTACAGCGGCAATAGGACTTTTGGGTACTCAAAATGCTTGCTGATGTGGTGTTTCTTCCGCGCGATTTAGAGGAGCAGGACTTGCGCGGGAAGGCTATTGTGGTGTTTGACGTGCTGCGGGCGACGACGTCGATGGCGGCGGCGCTGGCGGCGGGCGTTGCGGAGATCCGCGTGTTTGGCAGCACCCGCGAAGCGGCGGAGGCGGCGGGGGGCTTCGACGGAGCGCGATTGCTATGCGGAGAAGAAAAATGTCTGCCGCCGGCTGGGTTTGACCTGGGGAATAGTCCGAATGCGTTCAAGGCGGATCTGCACGGCGCGAAGACGATGTTTATGTCGACAACCAATGGGACGCGGGCGATCATCGCGGCGACGTCGGCGGCGGCCGTGTTGACGGGGGCGATCGTGAACGCGGCGGCGGTGGGGCGGAAACTGGCCGAGCTGGGATTGGACATCACGCTTCTCTGCGCAGGGACAGGCGGACATTTCGCGACGGAAGATTTGATGGGGGCGGGCGCCGTGCTCGATGCGGTTCAGGCGATAGCGATGGTCGAGCCCAATTCGGATCGGGCGCGATTGGCGCTGCGGCTGTTCCGGGATTCGCGCGATCGGCTGCGGGAGATGCTGGCCGATTCTTCGGGCGGGCGGAATGTGATTGGGGTTGGTCTTGACGAGGACATTGACTTTGCTGCGCGGCTGAACGCGGTGCCGGTCGTGGGAGTTGTGAAGTTGAACCCGCTTCGGGTTACGCGGTAGTCGGGGCTTGCTTGTATTCGCACAATTCTAGCAGGTTTTCTTCGGGGTCGTGA
>JBBRHH010000661.1:0-2843 GCA_038222915.1 Tepidisphaerales bacterium | reverse complement strand
GGCTCTGGCGAACTCCGTCCTCGTGGGGCATGAGCGCGTCGGGGAGAGCGAGGGCGACGGCCGCGTCTACTTCCGCGTCGAGGTCGCCAAAGGAATTGATCAGGTTGTAATCGACCATAACAGTGTTGCGGCGGATGTTGGTTAGATCCGCCTGTCCTTTCAGATGCGTGGCCAGTTTTTGAAGTTGAAAGCCGGTGGATCCACGCCATCCGCGAACGGCCCAATACTATTGGATTGCCTGACCGGAACGTCCGGTCGAGGGCCAAAGGGTTGATTATAGACGGGGGGAGCGCGCCGGGGAAGGGCGCGGGGCCTCTGGAAAAGCTGATTCGAGATTAATCAACAGTTGATTGGCAGGATGCAGGTGGGTAACGTCGAAATGAATGTCGAGAGGATCCATGGAAAACACTGTAGAGACGGCGGCCGATTCGCAACGACCGGCGGCAGATCCCGTCTATCAGTCGTCGGTCACAGAGGTGGCGCGGCTGCTGAGCGCGGGCAAATGCAAGCAGGCGGTGGAGCTAGCGAAGCAGGTTCACAAGCAGAACGCGACGGCCGATTCGGAAGCGCTGCTGGTGGGCGCATACGTCTGCCGGATCGAGCAATTTCTGGCGCGTGGGGCGAATGAGGACGCAGCGGTCCTTTTCAAGCTGGTTCAGGAGCGTTTTCCCCGGCAGAGCGGTCGGCTTACCGGGCTACGGGTTCGTGCTGCAGCGGCGGGCGGGCGGGTAGATGATGTTGTTGCGCCACTCGCGTCGGCGGACGTCCCGGAGGATATGCGATCGGCCATCGATACAGCGATACGCCAGCAACTGGTGGATATTGAGGGGCTGGCGGGAACAAAGGCGCTTGCGGAAACGCATCCGCTGAGGATCAGCGCGGCGGCGATCTGGAAGGCGTTTGGGGCCGCGACTAGCGGACCAGTCACTGAGGAACAGATTGCGTTGCCTGAAGTATCGCGGAAGAGTCCGCTGGCGGGTTGGAAACTGCTCATTCGGGCGATCGCGGCACTCTATGCGGATGATAGAGAGACATGCGCGCGGTCTCTGGCGGCGATACCGGCGGATTCGGCGGTGGCGCGGTTGAGCGGACCTGTGCAGGCAATTCTTGGCGGGACGCCGGCGGGGGGAGGCGCGGGCGGTGCGCTGCAGGCGCGAATCGGCGGGGACGTGGCGCGATTGAAGAAAGCGTTGGAATCATTTGACACAGTTTTCCTGGGGAGCAGCCTCCCGGCTCTGCGCAAGGTGGTGAATGAGATCGTGCAGGCCATGGCCGGGCTGCCAGCACTTTTTCGGGAGCGGTTGACGCAGCGATTGATGGTTCTATTTATTCTTTCGGAGGTTCCAAGTCAGGTGTCGAACCTCATTGGCGTTGAGGTGCGAAATGCGTACTTCTGGCGCCTTTATGCCCGCGCGATGGAAGACGCCCAATTGAACTTGCAGGCGGCGATCGGGTGGGAGAGGTTCTCACGTCATGCCGTAAGTGAAGGGATGATTGCGTCGGGGAGCGCCGAACAGGCGGTGATTTTCTCGCACGCGGCGGAAGTGTTGTCCGGTTACAGTCGCCAAGAGCTGATGCGCGGACAACGCGCGATCTTCCACGCCAACGCGGTGACCACGGGGTATCGGTCGCAGTCGACTGAGATCAGGGCGCTTGCGCCCAAATCCGACTCTGAGTTTTCGAAAACCGCGCTGGATCCGAGATGGCTTTTTTATCATGCGATGGAGATCCGTCCGGCGGCGAGCGTTTATAAGAAATGGTGGAACTGGACGATGGCGTCCGGTGCCGACAAACGGCTTTTGGAGGATGTGGCACAGCACTGGCACTTCAGATTGCGGAACGACCCGGAGCCGTTGTTGCAGCTGTCCAAGTTGGCCGAGCAGCGGAACGCGCTGGGTTACGCGATTAAATACCTGGCGGCGGCGGAGGCAATCGACGCGATCGATCCGCGGGTGCGGCGGGCGCGCGTGCGGCTGAGCCTGGGCATCATGTGGAAGCACTTTAAGGATGGCAAAGCGCACCTGGTTGAAAAGGACCTGGGCGAACTCGAAGCAATCCCCAGCATGCACGAGGGGGACCGCGCTGCCTTCATGCTGGGCGTGCGGGCGGCGTGGCATGCACTGCGGAAGGAGAAGGAAGCGGCGCAACAGGCATGTGATGCGCTTGTGGAGCGGATGGGCGTGCTGGCCGGCTCAGTCGTCCTGTCGTCCATCGACGAATTATCGCGCATCAAGGATAGGTCGTGTTGGCCGACCATTGGCGCATACGAGTTGCCTGAGGCGAAATTGGTGGCGGAAGCGGATGCACGCACTATTCGCCTTGCCGAAGACCTTCGCATCGGGCGAATGCGACCGACGGCGTGGGATCCGAAAGTGAATGAGGCGCTGCAAGCGTCTCCGCCAATTCTGTCGATCGAAGCGTTGGTGGCGATTGGCCTTAGCGCGGCCAATCGCGGGAAGCCTGAGCAGGCGTACCTGGCGACTGCGGCGGGTTTGCAGGTGGCGCGCGGCGCAGACGAAGCACGGTTCTTATTGATACGCGCCAATGCATTGCGCGGTGAGTGGTGGCGGGCAGATCGCGTGTCACAATGTCTGCGGGCGGCAAGAGCATTGGCACAACAGGCGAACGACAGCGATTTGATCCAGTCGATCTCCGACGCGATTGAGGCGCATGCTGAAACTCAATTTGGGATGGAGTCTCGAGGCGGGAGTCCACTTGCGGCCGAACTGGTCGCTGAGATTCTCAAGAGCGAACGGCAGGCGCAAAAGTTTCCGAAATCCGAAGCTGAGACGAATCGGTACGTGGTTCTGATCGACAACGACGACGATGATGATGACGATGAC
>JBBRHH010000660.1:0-2871 GCA_038222915.1 Tepidisphaerales bacterium | reverse complement strand
AAAGCCCCAGGCCCAATTGAAGCAGCATGAGCTCGTCATACACAAGGCGCCGGCGTGCCCGAAGAGCCTCGCGACGATTCGTTGGACGATGGATCGATTTGTACGCCTCCGCCCGCCCCATCAGATTGCGACGCAGAAGTTGTGTCGGCGCAAACCATTCTTCGATTTCAGGCAGGGCACTCTCAATATGGTCTCCGATTAGTTCCTCAATAAACTTGCTCGGAAGCTTTGCACCGGCCGCATACACCGCTCGCAGGCGATCCTCCCCAACAGGCTCAGCGGCCGGGTCGATCACCTGCCACGTAGGCTGGACCATCTGTGGAATATTGCCGCGAATTTTCACCGCCCCCTGAACGCGGAGAATCTGACCAGGCACGATCTTGCCTTTCAACCACGACGCGTTAAACCAGCACAGCGCAAGCCGGGCGTTTCCATCGGCAAGCGTTGCCTCAAATCGCGTCCGGCCGCGGCCCCCAGCCAGATCAACCGCGACAACTTCGCCACGCGAGATCTGAATGCCAACTGTGCTGAGCTCGCCGATGGGACACTCAGCATTCTCCTTCTGATAGTCGCGCGGAAAGTATTCGAGCAAATCCCGAAGCGTGTGCACGCCGCGAGCGCGGAATTCCTTGGCGCGGGTGGTGCCAACGCCGTCGAGCGAGTCAATCGCTCGCCCGAGCGCAGGGGCATCATTGTCGTCGATCTTTGGCGGCGGCATTCGACGAATATTGTACGCCGGTTTAACGGTAAGCGCACCCTTGCCCACCGCGAGTGATCACCGCCGCCGGCGATCACGACTTCAGCGAGGCCATGTCGATGCAAAACCGGTATTTCACGTCGGACTTCAGCAGCCGCTCATACGCTTCGTTCACCTTCTGAATCGCGATGACCTCCACGTCGGCGGTGATGTTGTGTTTCCCGCAGAAGTCCAGCATCTCCTGCGTCTCGGGAAGGCCACCGATCATCGACCCCGACACACTGCGCCGCCCGGCGATCAGCGCAAACGCGGCGACCGGCAGCGGCTTGGGCGGTGCGCCCACAAGCGTCAGGTTTCCATCGCGGCCCAGCAGATTGAGGTACTGGTTGATGTCGTGATCGCCTGAAACCGTATCGAGAATGAAATCGAAGCTGCCGGCATGCTTCCCCATCTCATCGGCATTGCGCGAAATCACCACCTCGTCGGCCCCAAGCCGCATCGCATCCTCTTTCTTGTTGGGCGACGTCGTAAACACAACCACATGCGAACCAAACGCCCGGCCAAACTTCACCCCCATGTGGCCCAGCCCGCCAAGTCCCACCACGCCCACCTTCTTCCCCTTCGTCACGCCATGAAATCGCATCGGCGAATACGTCGTGATCCCCGCGCACAAAAGCGGCGCGGCCCCCGCCAGGTTCAAATTCGCCGGAAGCCGCAGCACGAAGTGCTCGTCCACCACAATGCTGTCGGAATAGCCGCCATAAGTCACCGGCGCGGTCCCATGCTTGTCCGGCGAATTGAATGTGAGCGTCATGTTCGGACAAAAATTCTCCAGCCCAACTGTGCAGTTCGGGCAACTGCGGTCCGAGTCCACCAGGCACCCGACCGCGGCCAGGTCGCCGGCCTTGAACTTCGTCACCGCCGACCCCACCTTCGTCACCCGTCCCACAATCTCGTGGCCGGGAACGATCGGATAGTTCGTCGCCATGAACTCACTCCACTCATTTCGCACCGAATGCAGATCGGAGTGGCAAATGCCGCAAAACAAAATCTCGATCTGTACATCCCGCTCGGTGGGATCGCGCCGCGGAATCGTCGCCGAGGCCAGCGGAGAAGTATCGCTCGTGGCCGAATAAGCCTTCGTTTTGTACATGATTCAATGCTCCAGTGAATGTCACATCCAGGTCAAGGTGTCACACTCTACACAGCCTACCGGGAAGCCGGGTATGAGCATTCTGAGCAATCTTGGAAATTCGCCAACCCCAAAAAACTCTCCCACCCAACGGGCCGAAAAAAATCTCACCCCACTGTTCGGTTGGGTGCGGCTTGCCGCACCTCTTCAGTCCGCGCGTGGTCCGCTACCGAAGGCACATCCGGGCCGCACCGCCGCCACGGCGCTGCAACCCTATGGCCGAGCCGACCCGTCCACCACTTCGACTTGGAACGTCAGCCGGTTTGCGGGGTGGCCGACGTGTAGGTCCGCGTTTGCCTGCTTTGCGCACCCACACGACTCGCATTCGGCCTGCGGCTGCGGCTGGCGCTCGTTGTCCAGTTGCGCCTGGACCTTGGACCGATGCTCAGATGACTTTTTGAAGATCGACATTTTCCATCACTCCTTCTCAATGGGCGAGACAAGAAGGATGTACAATTGAATCATGGTCGGGGCAAATATCCTGTCAGGATTGATCTGCTCAGGCGATATTCACATTGAACGAGCCAAGCAGCTTGGGGAGGGCGTAGTTATTGGCCGTGTCGGCCACCTGATGCTTTTGAAGATAGACGCTGTAGGTGCCGTTGGCAGTGCTGTCCCATGCGCCGTGAGGCCCAATAATCTGATAGGTGGCGGTGCGATGGGGGCCGCTGGACGATTTGGAAATGCTCACGAGCCTGGCGATCCGGCGGAAACCGTTGGCATCCTTTACAAGGATGTTGGCGTCGCGAAGGGTGTGAAAGTTCACGGCGCTGTCGTCGGAGTAGTTGACGGTGATGGTGTAGCTGGCCTGGGCTACGGTGAGGTCGGGCGTCGCGCCAAGTTTGGCGGTGGGAGGTTGCGTATCGCGCCGCGAGCCTGCGCCGGGCTTCAAAAGGACCGCGTGAATCTGCCCGGCGGCGTTGGTGGCTTCCGCCACGATCTGCCCATTGTTGTTGATGCCGTGCGCGTCGATGATCGTCCA
>JBBRHH010000659.1:0-2885 GCA_038222915.1 Tepidisphaerales bacterium | reverse complement strand
TCTCCCACGACCTGCGCGCCCCCCTGCGATCCATCGACGGCTTCAGCCAAGCCATCCTCGAAGACTATTCCGACAAGCTCGATGCCGAAGGCCAGGATCACCTGCAACGCGTTCGCGCCGCCAGCCAGCGCATGGGCCAGTTGATTGACGATCTCCTGAAGCTCTCCAAGGTCACCCGCATGGAGATCAATCGCCAGCACGTCGACCTGACCAGAATCGCCCGCGAAATAGCCGAAGAGCTCCAAACGACCGATGCAAGCCGCCACGTCGAATTCGTCATCTCCGAAGGCCTCCTTGCCTACACCGATCCGCGCCTCATTCACATCGTCCTCACCAACCTCCTCAGCAACGCATGGAAATTCACCGCCAAACGCGACCACGCCCGTATCGAGTTCGGCCGCAACGGAGAAAACGGCCACACAGAATTCTTCGTCCGCGACAACGGCGCTGGATTCGACCCGGCCTATACCAACAAACTGTTCGGCGCATTCCAGCGCCTTCACGCAGCCAATGAATTTCCCGGAACCGGCATCGGTCTCGCGACGGTCCAGCGCATCGTCCATCGCCAGGATGGACGCGTCTGGGCTGAAGGCCGGGCCGACCAGGGCGCAACCTTTCACTTTACCCTTTAATTTTTTGCAACGTGATCCAAACAGGAAGAACCGCAATGACCAACAAGACCATCCTTCTGGTGGAAGACAATGCCGACGATGAGAAGCTCACGGTCCGGGCCCTCAAGAAAAACAGCGTCGCCAACGAACTCTTCATCGCCCGGGACGGCGCTCAGGCGCTCGATTACATCTTCGGGACCGGCGAACACGTCGGGCGAAACATCCACGACCTGCCCGCCGTCATCCTCCTCGACCTCAAACTCCCCAAGATCGACGGCCTCGAAGTCCTCCGTCGCATACGCGCCGACGATCGCACCAAAAGCCTGCCCATCGTCATCCTCACCAGTTCCAAGGAAGAGCAGGATCTGATCGGCAGCTACAGCCTCGGCGCCAACAGCTACATTCGAAAACCGGTGGACTTCAACCAGTTCATTGAGGCCGTCCGGCAATTGGGAATCTACTGGCTCGTGCTCAATGAAATACCGCCGCGTTAATCCTGGGGAACGTATGCCGCAAAAACTGAAGGTACTTTTCGTTGAAGATTCAGTGGTCGATGTCGCCCTGCTCCTGCGCGAGCTTCGCAAGGGCAACTGGGACATCGCCCACGAGCGCGTCGACGCGCCCGAGGAGATGAGAACTGCGCTGGACGCGCATCCCTGGGACCTGATCATCGCCGATTACTCGATGCCGCGTTTCAGCGGGCCCGAGGCCCTCTCCCTGGCCCGCGAGCGGGCACAGGATGTTCCCTTCATTCTCGTATCAGGCAAAGTCGGCGAGGAAACCGCCGTCGAGGCGATGAAGGCCGGTGCGGATGACTATCTCTTCAAGGGCGACGTAAAACGACTTGTCCCCGCCGTCAACCGCGCGTTGCGCGACGCCCAGAACCGTATCAACGCCCGGCGCACCACCGAGGAACTGCGCACGCGCGAAGTCCAGCTCAAGGACGCGCAGCGCCTCGCGCATCTTGGAACCTGGCATCTCGATCTTCGTACCGGCGCCGCCGCCTGGTCGGATGAAACCTACCGCATGCTCGGCGCTGATCCATATGGCCCGCCGCCAACCTTCGAACGCTTCGTTGCTTCCCTCCATCCCGAGGACCAGCAACTCTTTAAGGACGCCTTCTACGCCACGAGCGCAACATCCATCCAACTCGATTGCCGCCTTGCTTCGCAAATGATGACCGTCCAGTTCGCCCACATCCGCGGCGAAATCCTCCGCGATGCAAATGGTTCGCCGCTCGAAGCCACCGGGATGATCCAGGACATCACCGAGCGCCACCTCGCAAACGTCCAGGTGCGCCAGGCCCGCGAAGCCGCCGAGGCCGCCAACCGCGCCAAGAGCGAATTCCTCGCCAACATGAGCCACGAAATCCGAACCCCCATGACCGCCATTCTCGGCTTCGCTGAAATGTTGTCGCAGCCCAATCAGGCTCCTGCCGACCGTGACGAATGCATCCAGACCGTTCGCCGCAACGCACTCCATCTCCTCGAGCTCATTAACGACATTCTCGATCTCTCCAAGATCGAGGCCGGGAAAATGTCCGTCGAACGCCTTCAATGCGACCTGCCGCGCCTACTCGCCGAGCTGATCTCCCTCCTGCGCCCACGGGCCACCGAAAAGCGCCTCGGGTTCGAAGTCACCTTCGACGGCGCTATTCCCCGTTCCATCACCACCGATCCTACGCGGCTCCGCCAGATTCTTCTCAATCTCCTCGGCAATGCGCTCAAATTCACCGCCGCCGGCAAAATCCATCTGCGCGTCCGTTACAAACCAGGGCCGCGCGGAAACATGCTCGCCTTCGAAGTCATCGACACCGGCATCGGGCTCACCACCGATCAAAGCAGTCGTCTCTTCCACCCCTTCACCCAGGGCGAAGAATCCACCACGCGCAAATTCGGCGGCACCGGCCTGGGCCTCACCATCAGCCAGCAACTCGCCCACCTCCTCGGCGGCCAGATCCACGTCGAATCCGTCCCCGATGTCGGCAGCACCTTCACATTGCACATCGACGCCGGGCACTCCGCCGATGGTGAGATGCTCCACAATCTCAACGAAACCATGCTGTCCAAAACGCTCCCCACAAAACAGTGGCAGACCATCCCCCTCCACGGCCGCATCCTCCTCGTCGAGGACGGCCGCGACAACCAGCGCCTCCTCTCCACCCATCTCCGCGCCGCCGGCGCCGAAGTCGTTATCGCGGAGAACGGCCAACTCGCCGTTGACTTCGCAACCAGCAGCAACTTCGACGTCATCCTCATGGATATGCAGATGCCC
>JBBRHH010000658.1:0-2921 GCA_038222915.1 Tepidisphaerales bacterium | reverse complement strand
CATCTACAACCAGCCCGAAAGTACCCTCATCCAAAACGGTCGAATCATGGCCGGCTTCCCCTATCCCCCCGTCACCTTCTGGCTCGACCTCCCCGGATATCTCATCGCCCACGATTATCGCTACGCCAATCTCATCGCCGTCGCTCTCTCCGCTATATGCATTGCATTCGCAGTGCCATCCACCAAGAAGACGTCCGACGAACATTCCCAGCCAATACTCACAATCGCATCACT
This sequence comes from Tepidisphaerales bacterium, assembly GCA_038222915.1. Classification (GTDB taxonomy): domain Bacteria; phylum Planctomycetota; class Phycisphaerae; order Tepidisphaerales; family Tepidisphaeraceae; genus JBBRHH01. The sequence continues at coordinate 2,687 of JBBRHH010000658.1, read as the reverse complement.
CGCGGCCACCGTTTTCCTCTTCAACCCCCGCATCTTCTTTATTCTCGAATCCGGTTGGACCGAGCCCAGCGTCATCCTCCCCCTTGCACTCTCGTTCTTCTGCGCCATGCGCTTTCCCAAACTTCTTGGCATCCCGCTGGGCCTCCTCTGGGCCAGCAAGCAGTACATGATCTTCGCCGTCCCGCTCTCATTCCTGTTGCTCCCCCATCCATTCAACTTAAAATCGGCCTTCCGCATCTTTATAACCGCTGCTGTCACCGGCCTGGTCGTCAGCCTCCCCCTGGTGCTTTGGGATACTCACGCATTCCTCCGCAGCAATCTTCTTCTCGCGACCGGCGCAAGCCTGCGTAAGGACGCCCTGAGCTACCTCGCCCTCTATTTCGACAAGACCCACCACGAACCCGCCTCCATCATCGTCACCTGGCTCGGCTTCTGCCTCGCCAGCGCCGCCACGGTTTTCTGCCTCCGCCGCGCGCCGCGTTCCGCCGCCGGCTACGCCGCCTCCATCACCTTCGCCTACCTCTTCTTCTTCGCCTTCGGAAAATTCGCCTTCTGCAATTATTTTTACTTCATCATCGCGGCGCTATGCTGCGCGGTATCTGGAGGAGCGGCCACCGCCGCCGCATCGCAGTTAACCGACAGACGCTTCCCCGTCGTCGCCGACGCCTGAAAAAAGGAGCCAACCGAATATGGCCAACGAACTCGCTGAACCCCCGCTCGGACTTGGCTCATCGAATCGCATCAGCCGAGGCCACTGGCTCGTCCTCGCCGCCGCATTCCTCGGCTGGATGTTCGACGGTCTCGAAATGGGCATCTTTCCCCAGGTCGCCCGGCCAGCCCTCAGCAACCTTCTCCACGGTGTCTCCGCCGACGCCATCAAATCCTGGCAGGGTTTCATCGACGGAATGTTCCTCTTCGGCGCGGCCTTCGGCGGCCTCATCTTCGGCTGGCTCGGCGACAAAATCGGCCGCGTCCGCGCCATGTCCATGTCCATCCTCGTCTACTCCGCCTTCACCGGCTGCCTCTACTTCGCCCGATCCCCCGGCCAAATCGCCGCACTGCGCTTCACCGCCGCCATCGGCATGGGCGGCGAATGGGCTCTCGGCGTCGCCCTCGTCATGGAAGTCTGGGACGCCAAATATCGCCCCATCCTTGCCGGCCTCATCGGCGCGGCCTCCAACGTCGGCTTCGTTCTCGTCGGCGTCATCGGCTATTTCCACCCCGTCACCGAAACCTCCTGGCGCTGGGTCGTCCTTGCAGGCGCTGTCCCCGCCGTCCTCACCTTCATCATTCAGATCTTCGTCCCCGAATCGCACAAGTGGCAGGAAGCGCAAAAGATCGCGCCCTCCCGCCCTCTCGCCGAACTGTTCGGCTCCCCCAAGCTGGCCATGACCGCCCTGCTCTCCATCTGCTTTGCATCCGTCGCCCTGCTCGGCACCTGGGGCGCGGTGCAGAAAATCCCCGCCTGGATCAAGGGCATGCCAGGCGCACCCGCCACCGGCCCAGGCGCGTCCCAGATTATCTCCGGCGCAGGCGCAATCGTCGGCTGCCTCATCGCCCCCCTGATCGCCGCGATCTTTAACCGACGCATCGCCTATTTCATCCTCTGCCTCACCTCGCTCGCGGCCTGCCAGTTCATGTTCCGAGGCTTCACCAGCTACAGCACCAACCTCCTCTTAATCGTCTTCGTAGTGGGCGGAACCTCCGCCGCCTTCTACGGCTGGCTCCCGCTCTACCTCCCCGAACTCTTCCCCACCCGCGTTCGCGCAACCGCCCAGGGCATAGCTTTCAACTTCGGCCGAATCCTCGCGGGAGTCGGCGCAATCCTCGGCGGAAAAATCGGCAAGGACTACGGCCAGATGGGCGCAATCGTCTCCCTCATCTACATAGTAGGAATGGCCGTCATCTGGCTGTCGCCGGAGACCAAGGGAAGGCCGTTGCCGGAGTAATCAGAGACCTGATTACTAAGCCAACTGCCCCTCAATATGCCCAACCTGCTCCCCAACCTGCACATCGCTCGCCACATCCGCCGTCACCGTCCGCACCGCATGCAGTACCGTCGTATGATCGCGACCTCCAAAATATCCGCCGATCTCTTCCAGTGAATATCGCGTGTGCCGCCGCGCCAGATACATGCACACCTGTCGTGGAAACGCGATGCTTTTGTGGCGCTTCTTGCTCTGCAAATCCGACAGCCGCACGTTGTAATACTGCGTCACCGCATCGAAAATCTGCTGGATCGTGATCCGCTTCGGATCGTGGCCGCCGCTATCGCCCAGCGCCAACTTCGCCAGATCCAGATCGATGTGGCCATTCTGCAACATCGCCATTCCCTGCAACTTGGTGATCGCCCCTTCGAGCTCCCTTGTGTTGCTCTCAATCTTCGACGCGATGTAGCACACCACATCATCCGGCAGCTTCAATCCGCGCAGGCGGGCCTTCTTCTGGAGAATCGCCATCCGCGTCTCGTAACACGGTTTTTCAATGCGCGCCACCAACCCCCAGTTGAACCGGCTCACCAGCCGCTCCTCCAGCTCCGGAATTTCCGAAGGCGGGCAATCGGCCGAGAGAATGATCTGTTTGTGCTGCTGGTAAAGCGTATTGAACGTGTGGAAAAATTCTTCCTGTGTCCGATCGCGCTTGGCCTAAAAGTGAATGTCGTCGATGACGAGGATATCGACATGTCT
>JBBRHH010000657.1:0-2929 GCA_038222915.1 Tepidisphaerales bacterium | reverse complement strand
GTTGCTTAGATCGAGCCGGCGGATTTTGACCCAGTCTTTTTCTGTCACCAGGAGTGTGTCGGCGTTGGAGGCGGTTGCCTGGTTGCGGATTTCGTTCAGGTCGGCGGTGGAATAGGCGTGGTGGTCGGGCAGCCAGAGGTGGCCGGAGTATTGGCCGGGGAGTTCGCGGAGTTGAAGGTGGAGGCTTTGGGGGTTTCCGATGCCGGCGATGGCGAAGAAGCGGCGCGTAGCGATGGACGAGAGGGGTTGGTCGACGTCGGAGCGGAAGCCGAGATGCGCGTGGCGGGCGGCGAAGATGGGGCCTTGCGGATTGTGTCGACGGATGGTTTGTTCGAGTGTTGCGCGCTGGGCCGGGGTTGTCTGATCGATGCGGGTGAGGATGAAGGCGTGGGCGCGGTTGAGGCCGGGGAGTGGTTCGCGGAGGAGGCCGCGCGGGTGGACGTGGTTCCAGCCGAAGGGGTTGGTGGCGTCGATGAGGACGAGGTCGAAATTGCGGGCGAGGCGGCGGTGTTGGAAGCCGTCGTCGAGGAGGAGGAGGTCGACTTCGGGATGGTCGGCGATGACCTTTTGCCCCCCTGCCACTCGGTCGCTGTTGGCGTGGACGACTATGGTCTGGGATTCGGTGAGCAATGATTGTTCATCGCTGATGCCGTTGGTGGATTTGTAGCCGCGCAGGAGGACGGCGGGGTGGTGGCCTAGCTGGTGGAGTTGTTGCGCGAGCCATGCGACGACGGGGGTTTTGCCGGTGCCGCCGGCGGTGATGTTGCCGACGCTGATGACAGGCCGGGGGAGGCGATGTGATTGGAAGGATTGGGTGTCGTAGAGTTTGTTGCGCAGGCGCATGATGGCGGAGTAGGCGGGCTCGGCGCAGGCGAGGAGGGCGCGGAGGGTTGCGGGTGCGAGGCCGGTCGCTGCGCCGCTCATTACGTCCTGGACGAACTGCTCTTTGGATTTCGCCATGAATGCGGTGGTTAGGATAGGTGGGAAGCGGCCGGGTCGAAAGTGATCTGGTGATGGGGAAGGTTGGCTAGATCGAACTTGCCGATCAGTTCGCGGGCGGTGATTTCGTCATGGCCGGGGTTGATGCCGCACCAGCGGGCCAGCATGGCGACGATGCGTTCGGGAGGGACGCCTGATTCGCGATAGGAGGAGAGGCGGGTGTCGCCGTGGCGTTTGGCGAGGCGGCGACCGTCGAGGCCGACTACGAGCGGGACGTGGATGTAGTGCGGGATGGATGAATCGAGGCCGAGGGCGCGATAGAGGAGGAGTTGTCGCGGCGTGGAGTCTAATAGGTCGTCGCCGCGGAGGATGTGGGTTACGCCCATTTCGGCGTCGTCGACTACGACTGCGAGCTGATATGCGGGTGTTGCGTCGGCCTTGGCGATTACGAAGTCGCCGGAGGTTGTGGACAGATCGAAGGTTTGTGGGCCGAAGAAATTGTCGTTGAACGAGACGGGGCCGGGCGGGACGCGGAAGCGGAGGGCTGGTTGGCGGCCTGTTTTGGCGACGGCGTCGTGGATGCTGATGAATCGGCCGTCGCAGGTGCCGGGGTATCGGACGGATTGGTCTTCTGCATGGGGCGCGCTGGCGGCGGACTCGACTTCTTTGCGGCTGCAGACGCATGGATAAGCCAAGCCGCGGTTGAGAAGGTTATTGACGGCGGCTTGATACAGGCTCAGGCGATGAGACTGGTAGATGGGCTGGCCATCCCAATCCAATCCCAGCCATGTGAGATCGGCCAGGGCTTGCTGGTCGGCTCCGGCTTTGACGCGCGGGCCATCCAGATCGTCTATGCGGAGGGGGAGGTTCCAGCCGGATTGGCGTCCGATCAACCAATTGATCAAGAACGTGCGGGCGTTGCCGAGGTGGAGCGCGCCGGTGGGAGAAGGGGCCAGACGGCTGGAGGGAACTGTCGGCACAAGGGTCGATCCAAGTAAGGTTTTTCAGAACGAAGGAGGGTTGAAGTGAATTTTCGGAACTTTGAGTCCGCCCATGCGTTTATATGCATACACCCCGAAAGGGATGTGTCGCGGACGCCGATGATTGTCGTCCGCGATTTTTATCGATCAATCAAACTTCCCGTATCCTTCATGAGGACCGGGTCATATCTCAGTGACGCCACAATTTCGTGCAGGAAGCCGCTGTCGGCGGTGAATTGCTGGTGTGACAGATCGACGAAGCTTAATTCAAAAGCCCGGAAGCGCTGCTTGAAGGGGGCGTAGACGGTCACGGTCCAGTTGATACCTTCGGGGATGCCGGGCAGTGCGCCTTGTGCGTCCTGGGATGCGGCGATGGCGGGTTCGATGTGAACACGATCGAGGACGCGCGCGCCGTTTTCCAAGGAACGAACGTCGGCGGAGAGATATCGGTGTGGATCCCTGGTCAACTGATCGCGGGCGTTGCTGATGATGGCGTCGACCTGGTCTTTGGAATAGCTGACGGGATCGCCGGGCTCGGGGGTATCGGCGGGGGTGGGAGTCGGGACGCCGACGCCGACGAGTGGCGGCGGAGGTGTTGGGAGCGGGCTGGCGCGGCGTGGCTCAGAGAAGCGGATGGTGATCTCGCCGCCGGGAGCGAGGCCTTTTAAGAGGGGGATTTCGCCGCGGGTGAATTTCCAGGTGTCGGGGACGGTAACTTCGAGGGGAAGGCCGCCGAGCTGGCGGGGCGAACGCCGGGCGGCGAGGATGGCTTGCGTGGTTGGAGGGGCGGGCGTGGATGATCTGGACGGGGACGTTTGGGTGGTCGGGGGCGGCAACTGCGCCGGCTTGTCATCACATCCAGCAGCGGTCCAAATGGCGCTGGTGAGTACTGTCATAACTATTGTTCGATTCATCGTGGCTCCCGTTGTCCGCGTCAGGCGGGTATTGGCCGCCGGTGTTTTTCCGCGCTTAATATTGTTGCGCAAGAGCGATTGCCGGGCAAGGAACAA
>JBBRHH010000656.1:0-2929 GCA_038222915.1 Tepidisphaerales bacterium | reverse complement strand
GTCGAGGCCGAAGAATTGGGTGGGGGAGACGCCGCCGAGGGACATTTGACCTCGGACGGCTTTGGGGTCGAGTTCGATTTGTTTTTCGGAGATGGCGACTTCAAGGCGGCGCATTTCGCGGTAGGCGATGTAGAGGAAGTTGCCCGAGCCGCAGGCCGGGTCGAGGACGCGGAGGGTTTGGAGCCGGTGGCGGAGTTTGGCGAGGTCGATGGGATTCTTTGCGGCGTCGATGGCCTCTCGGAAGGGATCGACGATCGTCGGTTTGACGATCTTCATGATGTCGGTGGGGGCGGTGTAATGGGCACCGTAGGCGTGGCGTTGTTCTTTGCCCATGGAGTGCTGAAAGAGGTTGCCGAAGATGTCGGGGGAGATGTGGGACCAATCGTGTTCGGCGGCCTCGCGCAGCCAGAGGGCTTCGTAGTCGGGGTCAAGTTCGACCGGGGCGGGGTAGGCGAAAAGGCCGCCGTTGAAATAGGGGACGCCTTTGAACCGGCCGCCTAGAACGCCGGAAGAGGAAGAGCCCTCACCCCTGCCCTCTCCCGGCGTACCGGGCGAGGGGGGAGTATTCATGGCGTTGAAGAGGCCTTGCAACAGGTCGAAGGCTTTGGGTGGATCGGTGCATTCGGCGAGTAGTTGGGAGACGAAGCCTTTGGGGAGGAAGCCGATGTCTTCGGAGAAGAGCGCGACGAGCATCTGGAGGACGAAGCGCTGAGCGGTTTCGGGGCCGATGGCGGGTTTGGCGGCGAGGCGATTGTAGACGGCGGCGAGCTTGTCGGCGGCGTCGCGGGTGACTTTGACGCGGTCGATGCGGAACTGCGGGGGCTCGTCGGTGGGGAAGAGGAAGGCGAGGACGGGATAGCGGTCGGGGAGCTCGGAGAGCTTTACGGTGTCCTGTGGCTCGGAGATGTCGACGTCGAAGTCGTAGACGCGGAACTCGTCGAAGTTGCAGAGGACGACGTAGCGCGGACGGCCGGGGACGAGGCGGGTCCAGTAGTCGAAGGCCTGCTGGAGATGGTCGGCGAGGTCGGAGCCGCGCTTCTTCATTTCGATGAGGACTTTTGGTTTCCAGACGAGATAGGCGAAGGCGGTGCCGCCTTTGGTGTTTTTTACGCGGTATTCGAGGGATGCACCGGCTTCGTGGACGCCGCGCTGGCCGAAGGCCTGGAAGAGGCGGTCGAGAAAGATCTGGGATTGTCCTTTTTCGTCGCCGGTGATGTGGGTGTTGCACCATGTGACGAAATGGGCGATGTTTTTGTGGCGCTCTTCGTACATAGTTGGGGTCGGGTAGTTTTAGCCGGGCGGGCGGCAGCGGGCAAATGGGATCAAATTTCGTAGACTGGATGGGACCGTGCCCTGTCCGGCCTCCGCCTGCAGTTTCCAATGCCCAAGCTACGCCGCGCCCCGCCTGGATGTCGTTAGAATGTTTGTGTGAAGTCTTTGACGCGTTGGCTCTTCAGCATCGTGAGCGTCTTGTCGTTGGCGCTGTGTGCAGCGGTGGTTGTGTTGTGGATCTTGAGCCACGCGAAGAAGCCCAGTGAAATGGCCGTCCGAATGTCTTCTGGCACCATTCGCTTCGTCTCTCAGGACGGTCTCGCCTATCTGGAAATGAAGCCGGCGAGATCGTGGCCGGCCAAGTTTGACCCCGAATATGGCGCGATTGTCGACCGCTTCCACTTCGCGGGCATCACTTGGACCGATGAGTTTCTGATCCAGATAACGCAAGGGCAGCCGCAGGTCGCTGTTATCCGGAGACATCAGTTCTATTTGAGGTACCCCAGCCTCGCCGTCGCCACTATTCTGCCTTTCGCGGCCTTTTGGATCATTAAAAAAGTCCGTAAGCGTTCGCAACTCAATGGCGAATATTGCCTTCTATGCGGTTACGATTTGCGTGCGACGCGCAACCGCTGTCCGGAGTGTGGTACGGTATCCAACTGAACAATCGTGCCCCTCACCATCAAAGGCATCATCGACCGCCGCATCCTGATCAACTACCGGGTCGATGCCGAGGTTTTCTGCGAGGGCTCGATTTAACGGCAGTTTAACGGCATAATAACGGCAATATTGTTTTACCGAAAGTGCGTTTATGCCGCGATTTGAGCCTGTTTTCAGTATTACATCGGGGATAGCGCGAGCGCTGATGCGGATTGAGGCGGCGCGGGAGGCGGTGGGCCATTTGCCGATCAATGCTGCGGTGCTGGCGAGTCTGCGGGAGACGGCGCGGCTGTTTTCGACGCATTATTCTACGATGATCGAGGGGAATCGGCTGACGCAGGAGCAAGTTGCGGAGGTGGTTGAAGGGCGACATCACTTTCCGGGGCGGGAACGGGACGAGCGGGAGGTGTTGGGGTATTACACTGCGATTGAAAAGGTGGAACAACTGGCGGCGGATCAGGGGCCGGTGACGGAGCAGAAGATCAAGTTGTTGCATGGGCTGGTGATGGCGGGGGGGAGGAGTCGGGTGAGGCCGACGCCGTTTCGGGATGGCCAGAATGTGATACGCGATGGGCGGAGTGGGGAGATTGTGTACATGCCGCCGGAGGCGAAGGATGTGCCCGTTCTGATGAAGGAGTTGGTGAGATGGATTGGGAGATCAGACGCAGAGGGGACGCCGTGTCCGATTCGCGCGGGGGTTGCACACTATCAGTTCGCGACGGTCCATCCCTATTACGATGGGAACGGCCGAACTGCCCGGCTGCTGACGACGCTGATCCTGCATCTGGGCGGGTACGGTTTGAAGGGGCTTTATTCGCTTGAAGAATATTATGCGCGGGATCTTTCGCGCTATTACGCGGCGCTGACTGTGGGCCCTTCGCGGCACTATTACGAGGGCCGGGCCCAGAGCGATATTACGAAGTGGGTGGATTATTTCTGCGCAGGAATGGCCGAGAGTTTTGAGCATGTGAAGAAGCGGGCGGAGGAGGCGGCCGAG
>JBBRHH010000655.1:0-2940 GCA_038222915.1 Tepidisphaerales bacterium | reverse complement strand
AGCCAGCCACAGTAAACCACAACCCGACAATCGCCCGGCCACGCGAGATGATTCAAATCGCGGACGGTTGTGTTTGCGCGCCGCCGGCCACTATGCAGCGGCAGATAGTAGACCGACGCGGCTCGCTTGTTTAAGGGCTAGGTATGCCCAAGGTTTATTGAGCAAACTTGGCATCTCTGGCAATTCGGCGGTCAACGGGGTATTTCTCCCCAAGAACAGCAGGGTCTATGCTGCCAATCCGAATGGTATGGCGATTCACAGCAAAGTACATACGAAGGACTATTACAAGTTGGTCAACGAAGAACTCAAAGACGCGTTTGATCGTGGCGGTGGTGACGCTAACCTAGCCCGTGCCAAAGCCGAAGTGGAATCTCAACTTCGCGACATCGCGCGGCGTCTTGAATTTGATGAATTTCGGTAAGGTGAATAATGAATGTCTATAAAGTTCAACTCGATGTTAATCACTACAGATTTTTCCTGCCTGAGGATGACTCCACATATGACACGGGTATTTTAGACTTTAGGTGCAAGCCGAAACGCGCCGATTGGACGCCGCCAACGGTGTATTGCGACAATCCGGCCAGCGACGAAGGTGATTTTTGGTCCATCGGCCTTGGTGCGGGAGCTTTTGCGACAACTCCTGCCGCAACCGACCAAGTTCTCGAGTTCCTTGAGATGGCTGGTGAATTGCTGGACTTGCCGTTTGAGAACAGCAAGTTCAGTGTCCTAAACGTCTTGGAGTGTGTGAACGCGTTAGACAAACAGAAAACAAAATTTGCGCGACCTGATGGTGGGGGGATGATCAAAGAATTCGCCTTTCATTCCGATCGACTGCCAGAATCGACGATCTTCAAGATCCCAGAAACCTTCACCTCGATCCTCACCGTCGAAGGCCGTGACGATCCAGAGACTGAATTCAAGCCTACAGTGGAGCGGCTAGGCCTCAAAGGACTAATCTTTCAGAAACTATGGGAAGGATAGCCAAATTGCTACCGCACAACCGTACTCATTTCGTGTCCGTTCTGACACCCTCCTTATCACCGTTGCAGAATCATCGACACCAGCAGCACCGGCTACAGCACCTCTACCATCCATCGTCCGAAGCACCTCCTCCACTTTCGACCCTACCGGCATGACGCCCTCCGCGGCGTGCGTGTTCGAAGCCGGGGGTCGAGTTGGTTTGGGCGGTTCTACGACGTGTGGGCGTGGCGGATTGGTGAGGGTAGCGCATCCGATTCGAGGATTTCCGTGAGTGGATCGGACGTGTTTGTTTTGAAGATGGCCAGGTTGGCGGGTGCTCCATAATTGATTTGCCCGCACCTGGTTGTCATGTCGATCGCCAGGGCGGCCCGCAGGGTGGCCATTTGCCATAGCGCGAGTGCGGGCATGTCCGGTGCGAGGTTGTGTAGCAGGCGGAGGTCGTCTACGAGGTTGAGGTTTGGGGAGCTGGCGCAGCTGTCGGTGCCTACAGCCACGTTGATGCCTGCCGCGAGCATGTCGCGCCAGCGGTGCGGCCGGTGGCCGAAGTATTGGTGGGTTCTTGGGCAGTAGACTACTGAGGCTTTTCCTTTCGCCAGTAGCCGCAGTTCTTCGTCGTCGCAGTAGTTCACGTGGGCGAGCAACGTGGGATAGTTGAGAAGGCCAAGGGATTGGGCGAGGCGGATGGGGCCGCCGGGGTTTTTGGTGGGGGGGGCGTCCCAGAGGTTGATGGCGTTCCAGAGGTCGCGGAAGGGGCCGGTGTGATCCGCCAGGAAGGTGGCTTCGTCGGGGGTTTCGGCGAGGTGTGTGGCGAGGGGGAGGTTTTGTTGTTGGGCTACTTCGAGGCAGCGCTTGTAGGCTTCGGGCTCGACGGTGTAGGGGGCGTGGGGGGTTAGGCCTGGGCGGAGGCTGTGGGGAAGTGCGGAGTTCCGACTGCTGAGCGTTGAGGACGAAGAGCCCTCACCCCAGCCCTCTCCCGGCGTACCGGGCGAGGGGGCAGGAAAATCTGCGGAGGCGTTAGCTAATTGGGGTTCTAGTTGGTGGCGGAGTTTGGCGGCGGCGATTATTTCGCCGTAGCTGGTGCCGTGGAGGCCGGCTTGTTGGAGGAGGGGGCGGGTGATTTGGGGTTGGCGGGTGATGTCGCCTACGGCGGTGACGCCGAATTTCAGGCATTGGGCGATGCCGGCGTTGGTTGCGAGGATCGTTGCTTGTTCCAATTCCGCCGGTGGGACCTGGGTCTGGGCGCGGATGGCGCGGAGCCAGCCTACGAAGCCGCCTTCGGGGAGGGGGATGGGGTGGGCGTTGGAGAGTTCGAGATGGACGTGGGCGTTGACGAGGCCGGGGAGGATGATGGCATTGCCGAGGTTTTCGACCTCGGCGTCGGGGTGGGTGTTGCGGAGTTCTTTGGAGGGGCCGACGGCGAGGATGATTCCGTTTTCGAAGACGACTGCGCCGTCGCGGAAGGGAGGCCGCGACATTGGGGCGATCCAGTCGGCCTGGAGGAGTTGTTTCACCGTCGTCTCACTGGGGTTGGTCTTCCTGAAGTTCCAGTCGCAACAGCTCGAATCCGCGGGCGGCGTGCTCGAGTCTGCGCCGCGCGATCTGGCGGATGGGTTCGAAGTGGAAGCCGTCTTTGAGACGCGCTTCCCAGTAGCCGTATTGTTGTCGCTTCTCGCCGCCTTCGGCAATCTGCTGGACGCCGCCGCCCTGGAGGCCGATCTGGATGGTCTGGAGGAGCAGGCCGATGAGGCCGAAGTCGTCGAGATTGACGGCGTCGGCGAGGAGTTTTGCTTCGTTGAGGAGGGGCGCGCGGCCGGGCAGTTCGTGGAGGAGACGGGTGGTGCGATCGATAAGACTTTCGTCGACGTTGTCGCCGAGGCTGGAAATGATCAATTCGGCGGCCTGTTCGGCGCGGTCGCGCAGATTCACCTGACCCATGCGGCCCATGGGGACGCCTTTGCC
>JBBRHH010000654.1:0-2957 GCA_038222915.1 Tepidisphaerales bacterium | reverse complement strand
GTCTCCGTCGTCTCCCGCAGGACTACATTCCGATCATCGCGAATCTGACGAAATAGATCCATCGCCTCATCCAAAGATGCAAGAGCCTTTTCCGCCTCTTTGTGACCCGCCGCCGCTTGTGCAGCCGCAAACAGTTCATCCACCCGACCGATCGATTGAAGCATCTTCAGATTGTGCTGGCACAAATTCGCGATGCTGAGGCAAACCTCCAGGTTGTAACGATTGAATTCCGCATGCCGCAGATTCTCCTGCAACAACCCGCGCAACTCCTCATTCCCCGCCAGGCCGTCGTCAGCGAGTCCGATCCGAAGCGCATTGTCCTGATGCCACACGTGGTCCACCGCAAGCCCCTCGCCTTTCGGCGGCGGTGGGAGCGAAATCATCTGATCGTGCGCCGGACGACGCGGATTAAATATGGAGTTGGAATTCCCCCAGATCCCCTTGCGCGACTTCGAAGGTTCCGTCTCCCAGCTATCCGACCACAGCTGTGCCTGATAACTGAGCAGTTGATACACGCGGTCCATCCGCCGCGCAGAGGGGCCATAAAAAAGTGGATAAAAATCCGCAATCGCGGCCTGCGCATTCGTGCCGGCAGGATTCCAACCCGCCGCCGCAATCGTCGCGTACCCGAGCCAGAACGTCTCGGGATGCAGCCCCATGTCCGCCCAGCCAGCAACGGATACACCCATCAAGTCACCATTCCGCCGGGCCGGCTCATTCACGATCTGCCCAACCGCCTGCTCAACACGCGGCTTGGCCGCCTCCTTGTCGTGCAATATCTGACCCGGCGGCCGAACAAAGTAATCCGGAAACAACTTCTCCTCCCCCTCGGTCGACGTATAGACCATCTGTCGAATGCCCCGCGCCTTGAAGGCAAGATTGAACTCGTCACCGCCCGTCTCCCCATTCACCAGGTAGGGGGGTAAAAGGTCAACTTCCGAAGGCTTCAGCGGATACTCGCCCCAGAACACAACCGTTCGTCCCTGATCATGCAGATACCCGGCCGTCTTCGCGACAAAATCCGCCAGCATCTTGCCCGCGCTCGCCCCCTTCACATCGTCGGTCATGCCGACGTAATAAGGCTCGTCCGTCGAAAGATAGAAATACTTCACACCCTTGTTCGCATCGATCAAGTCCTTGAACATCCCCAGCAGAAGTTCATAACTCTTCGGATTCGTCGTCGAAAATTCGTAGTTGCAATCCGGAAACGCACGCAGCGGCGCATACTCTGGATGCTTCAGGATAAACGACACATGCCCCGGCCCATCCAGATACGGGATCACCTGCACGTGATAGCGCAACCCATAATCCGTCAGTTGCTGAAACTCTTCGGGCGTCAGCGCCTGCGGCTCGACCACCGCCGGCGCACTCTTATACTGAAAGTGCCCATCCAGCTTGATCACAAACCCGTTCACCTTGAAAAACGCCGCCTGCCGAACCGCCTTCTTCAACGCGTCCATCCGCTCCAGATGATGCGCGTCATCCCAGTAAATCTGCCGCAATTGCAAGTCCGGCCAATCTGTAATGTCCCCCGCCGGCACCCACAAACGCCCGTCCCGATGCTTAATCAGTTGAACCAGCGTCTCCACCCCATAAAACAATCCCGCGCTAGCGTTGGCTTCAATCCGAATCCCACCCTCCGCCAGCTCAATGTGATAAGCCTGCTCCGCCAGAACATTCTTATCCTTGTCCTGCGCCGCGCCGATCACGACTGATCCAGCCTTGATTGACAGCCGAATCCGGATTCCATCTTCCGCAACCCGAACTCCATGCCGGGCGGCAAGATCTTCCGTCAACGCCTCAATCGCGACTTCATTCTTCGCCACCCCGTCGTCCAATTGCAGCCGCAAGGTCGGGGTCAAGCGAAAATCGCCGCCGGCCAACGTCACTTTCTGTGGCGCAGGCAAAACCGTATACCCGGCGGCCGCCAACGGAGATACCGTCCCCGCTCCCACAGCGGAAGCGAAAACACACATCAGTGCGAATACGCAACCGTCGCGCCCGGCGATCACAGATCCCATCCCTTCCGAGCTTCGCGCCGAATGTACTGCGCCGCCTCCGGCGCGTTCGTTACGGCCAGCTTCGCCGCGTCCCACTCCAGTTTCTTCCCAACCCGAAACGCCACGTTCCCCAGATGATTCGCCTCGGTCAGCCAACCGGAATATTGAAAGTCGGCCGCCGTCGGCTTGCCAGTCTTGCACGCCGCTACCCATTCCTCATGATGCCCGGGCGATTTCGCAATCGTCTGCTCCGGTGCCTTGTAGTCAGCAAAATCCTTCTCCGGCAGAAGCACAAACTTCCCATAATCGGCCAAAATCATCCCCTTGCTCCCAATGAACACACACCCGCTCGGCCACTGCGGAATACCCTTCTCCGTCCAGATGTCCGGCTTCGCATCCCCCTGATACCAGGTCATCTTCACCGGCGGCATATCGCCGCGCGCCCCGTATTCGTAAGTTGCACTCATCGAAGCAGGCGCAATCTCCGGATGCGCCGCCGGCCCCTTCGATTCAATCGTCAGAGGCGATTGCAGCTTCAATGCCCAGAACGGCAGATCATTCCAGTGGCTTCCAAGATCGCTCATCGTCCCATTGCCAAAATCCCACCACCGATACGCCTTGTGCCCCGGCATATAGATGCTGTTGTAAGGTCGCCACGCTGCCGGCCCGAGCCACAGGTCCCAGTCCAGATACGCCGGCGGTTCCATCTCTTCCTTGGGCCGGTCAGTGACGTAGACAACGTCGTTGTTCCGCTTCGAAGCCTCTTCACTCTGCAACCCCCACGCACGCTGCACCCACACATGCACCTCGCGCACCGGCCCAATCGCCCCGCCCTGCACCAGTTCAACAATTCGATGGTAATTGTCCGTCGCGTGAATCTGAATCCCCATCTGCGTCGCCAGCTTCGTCTTGGCGGCCGCCTCACGAATCTGCCGCGCCTGCCAGATGTCGTGCGTC
>JBBRHH010000653.1:0-2962 GCA_038222915.1 Tepidisphaerales bacterium | reverse complement strand
CTTTTCATGCCAGTTTCCGAGGATTGTGGATAGAGCAAAAACATCGAAAAAAGCAGCGTCAAACAGACTTTTGGCTAGATTTTCACCCACACACTTACGGGAAGAGCCAAAATATTTAAACATTGTTTCTCCGCAAGAGTCGAATCAACGGACCGGCCATCAGCTTTTGAGTCCCATCCGCCGCAGCCGTTCAAACGCCTCCTCAACTGGAATGCCCTCACCCCGATCGAACTGCGCCTCCGCCCGTTCAATTGCAGCCAAAGTCTCTGCGTCCAAATCCTGAGGCTCAGGATCAAGCATCAATCGCGCGAGCCCCGCCTCAATCACCTCGGCGGCCGACGAGAAATGCCCCGAGCGAACTTCATCATCGACGAATTTGGCAAGCGCTGGTTTCGTAAGCTGAATATTCATTTCTGTGTCCTAATCAACGGTCTGAGAATGCCAACGATTCTAGCGGCGATCGCTGGCGGAATCACTATCCCGTCAACGCAATCGTTCCGCCTCTCATCACGCCCCGCTTCGTACACTCTCCCACGCCATCCTCCGCAGCACTTCGGCTACGCCAACCCCAAACCGCTCCACCCCAGCCAAATCCCCCGCATCCACCCCCTCAACCCGCCGGCCAAACAACACAGAATAGAAAACACAAGCAGCCAGAAACGTCCCCGCAAAGTTCGGATGGCTATCGTCCTTATCATGCAGCCCAACCTCCGGCCACTCGGCCATCAGCCGCTGCCACGCAACCCCCACCGGCACAACAATCGTCCCAACCGCCTCCCCAGTGCTCTCATAAACCGCGCCCAACTCCGCGTTCCGCTCCCACTGATGCCGCCGCGCCCAGGTCATGTAAAGCACCGTCTTCGCCCCACGCGACCGAATCTCCTCATCAAACAACGTCACATACTCCCGCATCCGCGCCGGATTCTTTTGGCTCTGTCTGACGGATCGCCGCGCGGCCAGGCGCAGCGGATTTCGGCCGCGGGCAAGGCGTGACGACGACGCATATTAGCAAGGAAATATGGGGAGGAGGAACAACGCAGCACGCGGTTGAAAGACGCGAGGATGGACCGTGAAGATCCGTCAGGCAGAGCCTAATGACGTTAGGCTTCAAACGCCCGCAACCTCCGACGATACCGGCGCAACAACACCCGCGCACTTTGCCACCACGCCAGCAACCACACCGGCAGCACCCACGGCGTGTACCACGGCAGCCCCATGCGGGTCTCGGCGCCTGTCATTGGGGCCAACCTGATCATCAGAAAACGATCCTCGGTCGGCCTGTACTCAAACGCCCCGGGACGCACCGCCAACGCCGATCCCGCCCGCGGCCCACGCGGCCCATCCTTCAGCCATTGCACCTCATCCCAGAGCGCATCAGCAACCGCCCCGGCCTCGACATCTCCAGGCGCATACCCGGCCCGCAAAACATAGCTCAGCATCGCCCCGCGCGTAAGCGGCAACCTTCCAAGCTTCTGGCCTTGGTAACTATTGATCTCGCACGTCATATTCGCGAAGTCAAAGCCAATGCAGCCCGGCTCCTCCATCGCATCGCAGATCACGTACCCGCGCCACATGCGCGTTCCGCCATCCCGGCCAACCCCCTGCGCCACGAGTTGAAAGTGCGCCGTGGAGAGATATTTACCCGGCCGTGTGCTTCCAATGTCAACGACGTACTGCGCCCGCCAGGCGGAACCAAAAAGCACCGCGACCGCGCCGCCGATCAACATCAGGCACACAATCAGCGCCAGCCCAATCCCAGCAATCTCCAGCACAGGCTTCCGAGGCCCGCGCGGCCTCCCGCCAGACCGGTACGCCAGAAAAGAATTGCTCGAGGGCGGCATGTCAGGATTCGTGGGGAAGCTCAAGGGGGCGCTTTTTTCGGACTCAATCGGCCTGAACCTCTGTCAATTCTCAACTCCCAAACCCGCCCGGGAAAAACCAAATTACACAGCGCACAAAACACCAAAAGCGCCCCCGCTCGAACCAACTCAAATCGCCATCCTCCGTGCACGTTCTCCGGTTTCCAGTTTCTGGCCCCCGGCACACCAGAGTCGCCCCAGAAATTCCACCGGGCGAATGAACCTTCTTCCCCCCTCCATCACTTAACCCATGGAACGACGATGAAAATCTCCCCCGAACAACCCGACTCCGACCTCCCTGAACGTCTCCAGGCCGACCTGTGCGAACTCGTCGACCCGTGCGCGACCTTCTCCATCCCCGCCCAGCTCGATCACAGGATCCTCTTCACCGCCAAGGCCAACTTCGCCCGCCGCCATCGCATTCGCCTGCTGCTCCGCTGGGGGGGCGGAGTCGCGGCCTCTGTCGCGGCCGCGGCGGCGATCTTCGTCGCAATCCAATTCAACCTCCCACAAACGTCCCAGGTCGCTACCACGAAATCCGCGGGCGACACGCCAGCCCGCGCCCGCGCCCTTGCCGGCGATATTAACGGCGACGGCGTTGTCGACATTCTCGACGCCATGGCCCTGGCACGTCGCCTCGAATCCAACGCCAAATCAAACCCGGCCTTCGATATCAATAAAGACGGCACAGTCGACCAGCGCGACGTCGACGCCATCGCGCAGAAATCCGTCAGCCTCGGAGCGGCACTCCAATGAAACTCCCGCTCGCCATCCTCGCTCTGCTGATCCTCACAGCGCCCACACGCGCTGCCGATCCCGCTACCGCGCCGGCCTCCTCGCCCACCACCGCTCCGGCCGCCGAACATCTCCGCTTCAAGGCCATCGACGTCTACATCGATTCCGGCGAATCCCCGCTCGCCGCCTGGCAGTTCGAGCTATTCCTCCCTCTTGAATCCGCAACCGTCGTCGGCATCGAAGGCGCGGATGCTCCGCCGTTCAACAAAGCCCCCTACCACGATTCACTCGAGCTCGTAAAAGGCCGGGTCGTCATCGCGGCCTTCACCACCAGTACCGACGTCCCCCACGGAAAAACCCGCGTCGCC
>JBBRHH010000652.1:0-2966 GCA_038222915.1 Tepidisphaerales bacterium | reverse complement strand
GGCAGGTGAACTGGCGTGGGATGTCCAACGAAAGAGATAAGATATGAAGCCGCTCGTCGCAGAATCATTTACGAGTGATCCGCGGATTGCGCAGGCCAGGCGGCTGGTGATGGAGGCGCTGGCGGACTATCAGCAGGCGATCACGGGGATTCGCGCGGCCGACCCGGAACGGAAGGCGTCGTACGCCGAGTCGTTGCGGCAGTTTGCCGCGATGCGCGGTGGGGCGTTGTTTTATCCCTATCTGGGTACGGGAATCGGAAAGGGCGCGCTGGTTGAGCTGGCCGACGGAAGCGTGAAGTATGACATGATCAGCGGGATAGGCGTGCACTATTTCGGGCACAGTCATCCGCAGCTTGTGGAGGCCGGATTCAATGCGGCGTTGTCAGATACCGTGATGGAGGGGAATCTGCAGCAGGATACGGACTCTGTTGCGTTTTCAAGACTGCTGATCGACGCGGCGCGACGGCATGGGGGGAATCTGGAACATTGCTTCCTTACGGCGACCGGTGCGACGGCCAACGAGAATGCTTTGAAGATGGTGTTGCAGAAGCATGCGCCCGCTCAGCGCATCCTGGCCTTTGAACATTGCTTTGCCGGGCGGACATTGGCACTGGCGCAGATTACCGACAAGGCCGCATATCGGGTTGGGCTGCCGACGATTCTGAGCGTCGATTACGTTCCGTTCTTTGACGCTTTTACGGCGGCAGAGAGCACCGCGAGGTCGCTGCGGGCGCTGCGGGAACATCTCACACGATTTCCAAAGCAGCACGCCGCGATGATGCTTGAACTGGTACAAGGAGAAGGCGGCTACTACGCCGGGCAGCGCGACTTCTTTGTGGCGATCATGGACGAGCTGCAGAAGCACCAGATCGCCATCGTGATCGATGAGATTCAGACTTTCGGCCGAACATCCGAGCCTTTTGCCTTTCAGCATTTTGGATTGGATGCTTATGTGGATGTGGTCACGGTCGGCAAACTGACCCAGGCGTGCGCGACGTTGTTTACTGACGCCTACAAACCGCAGCCGAATTTGGTCAGCCAGACCTTTACCTCAAGCACGGCAGCCATCTTTGCTGGGCGGGTGATTATCGAGTCGCTCCTCAGCGGCGGATATTTTGGCGCCGAGGGAAAGATCGAGCGATTGCGCAAGCATTTAATTGATGGATTGGAAGGGATTGGCCTACGGCATCCCGGGTGGGTTGCCGGTCCGTATGGCATGGGCGCGATGATTGCATTTACGGCGTTCGACGGTGGGGCCGAACGGACAAAGAATATATTGCACGCGCTGTACGAGGCCGGCGTGATCGCGTTTGTGGCTGGATCTGTGCCCGCGCGTATAAGGTTTTTGATGCCTGTGGGAGCGATCACGCCGGCGGATATCGAGCGTGTCTGCAAGATCCTGGAGTCGACGCTGTCTCAATTTGCGTGATGCGACAAGGAGATGCCCATGTTGGTGTTTCGCCCGGTCACACTCGACGATCTTGACTCGCTAATGCGGCTCGCGGAACAGGCCGGCTTTGGGCTAACCACGCTGCCGAAGGATCGGGAGTTGTTGTTGGACCGAATCGTCGACTCCGAGCGGAGCTTTCAGGGTATGGGGCGACGGCCACGCGGGGACATGTTTTTGTTTGTCGTCGAAGACGTCAAAACCGGTGAGGTTGTGGGGACGGCAGGGATCATCTCCAAGGTGGGCGGATTTGAGCCATTTTATGCGTACCGCATCGAGCGGGCAGTGCATGAATCGGAAAGCCTCGGTGTGCATAAGGAAGTTCCGACCCTGCATCTGGTCGAAGAGCACAACGGGCCTTGCGAGATCGGGAGTCTCTTCCTTGATCGGCGATACCGAAAGGATGGTAACGGACGAATGCTCTCGCTGGCGCGGCTGCTGTTCATCGCGGAATTTCGCGATCGATTCGATCCGATGGTCATCGCCGAGATGCGCGGGCGGATTGACGCGCGCGGCGGTTCGGTATTTTGGGATGCGATCGGTCGGCACTTTTTCGACATTGAATTTCCCAAGGCCGATTACCTGAGCATGGTGAGCAAGAAGTTCATCGGGGAACTGATGCCGCGACATCCGATCTACATCCCGCTGTTGCCGCAGGAGGCGCAGGATGTGATAGGAAAAGTCCACGAAGAGACGGAAGCCGCGCTCAAGATTCTGGAACATGAGGGATTTCAGACGTCGGGCATGGTGGACGTGTTTGAGGGTGGGCCAATCGTGCGGTGTCGGCGCGACGACTTGCTGACGGTGCGCGAAAGCATCAAGACTGTTGTTGCGGACGTGAGCGATGAGGATTTTGAATCGGATACATTTCTGATTTCGAATACCCGGCATCAGTTTCGTGTCTGCAAGGGACAGCTGAGGAGTTTTAATGGAGGGATTTGTTTGAAGACCGGGACGGCGCTAGCACTGCAGTTGAAGGTGGGTAATGCGGTCCGGTATGTGGCCATGCGCCGGCCGCCCGAAAAGGAAGTGAGCCATGTTGGAAAAGAAGAGCCAGTTTATAAACAACCAATGGGTTGACGGTACGGGCGCGATTTTCGAAGCGCGCGACCCCGCAAGCGACGCCGTAACATGGCGCGGGCAGGCGGCGGACGCCGCGCAGGTCGGAGCGGCGGTGTTGGCGGCGCGCGAGGCGTTTGAGGGGTGGGCGGATCTTCCAGACAGCGAACGGCAGCGGTTTCTAGACGGTTATGCCCAACGGCTTGCGGGACATAAGGACGAGATAGTGGAGGCGATCTGCCGCGAGACGGGAAAGCCGCGATGGGAAGCTCGCACGGAACTGGATGCAATGGTGAAGAAGATCGCCATCTCAGGGGAAGCGCGTGCAGAGCGGTGTCGGGAAACCCGTCGCGAGGTTGGCGGCGCGGTGGCGGCGACGCGCTTTAAGCCGCATGGGGTTGTGGGCGTGATCGGGCCATTCAATCTTCCGGGGCACGTGCCCAATGGGCATCTTATGCCG
>JBBRHH010000651.1:0-2985 GCA_038222915.1 Tepidisphaerales bacterium | reverse complement strand
CAAGCTCGCCCTCAAATGGATGTGGAGCCCGCGCTCCCCTTTCTACAGTCGCCCCAGACTGAACCGCGACCTCTTCTCCTGGGCCGCGCGTTTCTACCGCGCCAGCAACGCGCGCCAAGTCGAACGCGCCGCCCCCCTCCTCCGCGACCTCAATCTCGCCAGCCGCGAACTCTACCTCCGCGCCGCCGACACCGGCGAAGATTTCGGCCTCTCCAAGACCGGCCTCCTCATGCTCTGCAAAACCCCCCGCACCCTCGAAGAAGAATCCCACACCGCCGCCCGTGCCCGCGAGCTCAACATCCCCGCCCAAGTCCTCAACCCCAGTGAAATCGCCGCCCTCGAACCCAATATCACCATGGACATCGCCGGCGCAATCTACTTCCCCATGGATTGCCACCTGCAACCCCAGCGCTACCTCGCCGCCCTCCAAGATCGCATCGCCGCCAACAGCGGCAGCATCCACTACAACACCCCCGTCACCGGCTGGAAACGAGAAGGCGAAAAGCTCGCCGCCGTCCTGACTCCAACAGGCGAAATCCCCGCCGATCACTTCATCCTCGCCACCGGCTCCTGGTCGCAGGACCTCGTCCGCGACTTAAACCTCCGCATCCCCATCCAGGCCGGCAAAGGCTACAGCCTTACTCTGCCAAACCCCATCCAACTCCCGCGCATCTGCTCCATCCTCACCGAAGCCCGCGTCGCCGTAACCCCCATGGCCAACACCCTCCGCTTCGGCGGCACCATGGAAATCGCCGGCATGAACGAAGCGATCAACCCCAAACGCATCGAAGGCATCATCAACGCCATCCCCCAATACTTCCCCCGCTTCCACCCAAAAGACTTCAAAGACATAAAACCCTGGGTAGGGCTGCGCCCTTGCTCCCCCGACGGCCTCCCCTACCTCGGCCCCACCCGCGCCGCCAGGAACCTCCTCATCGCCACCGCCCACGCCATGATGGGCATAAGCCTCGCCCCCATAACCGGCCAAATCGTAGGCCAACTCATCGACAACGAACCCGTCCCCTTCAACATGGCACCCCTCTCCCCCGACCGCTACGCTTGAACCAACTCCAGCCGCCAGCCCGCGGCCAGCGCGCTGACAGAACGGTCCGGTAATAATAGCCCTGCCACGACACGCGCAATACGCGACCAGAGCATAAACCGCACAAACAGATTAAGTAGATTTCCGTCCGAGCCGAAACCAAGAATGGTATTTCAACCTGGCCGCGCCGCGCGATTGTCTCTGAAACCAATAGTGAACTTCCACGATGTACGCAATGTCAGTAAAAATCGAGTTGATGCTGTTCGCAATGATCACATTGCTGCTGGGCGCCGGCATCTTCCTCGTGTCACACCAGAATGAACAGGAGAACATTCGCGTACAGGCGCTCACCTCGCAGACCCCACGTCCAACCCTGCCGGTTGTGTTACCACGCCCGCCACAGCCAGATCCCCCCAAAGTCGACTCCAGCTCCGATAAGGCCGATGAGGTTGCATCGTTGCGACAACAATTGACTCAACTCGACGTTGATCTCGCCGGTGCCAACTCCGTGCTCGCCAATGCCAACTCCGTGCTCGCCGGTGAACTCGCCAGTGCCAATTCGGAGCTCGCCAGGCGATCGACCACCGTGCCGGCCAGTCAGCCCGCCGTCCACGCAAGTGATCGCTGGACACTTCCCTTTGAAGGCGATGAAACATCGCTCGCCGATGTGAAAGCCAACCCCGGCGGTTTCTTCTACGAGCCGCTCGTGGTCTGTGGATCCATCCGCCCCTGCGACGTGTATCAATCCAATTTCTCGACATGGAACGCCCAGACGTCCTATTGTTCGCTTCAATTCGTGGAGCGACTGCCCAACGGAACGGTCGGCTGTTTTCTCTTGATCTACGCTCCGCGCGAAATGGTCATACCGTTGTTGAAAGAGATCAGTAAAGCGGACGACCGCGGACTTGCCCTGGAAGTCCGCCTGAAAATCCTCGTTACCGAACGGACCTTCGTCAAAGAAAAATGGCAAGACCAGGCCGAGCTCGTCGCCTGGCAATTTCTCACCGATGACCGAAGCGCCTGGAAAGATCCCATCATCCCATAACCCTGACCGGGCCCCGCTCACAACTCCAGCGCCAGCAAATTCGCCGCTCCCTCCTCCACCCGTTCCCACAATGGCCGCCCCTTCCACATCTCATAAGTAATCCGCCGCGACTTCTTCACATCCTCCTCAAAAATCCGCCCCTGCTCGGCCGCGAATTTCGCGTCCAGCACATTCAGGTTCGCCTCCGCATTCAGTTGAAACGACCGGTTGTCCAGGTTCGACGACCCCACCGACACCCACATCCCATCCGCCACCAGCAGCTTGCAGTGAAACATCGTCGGCGAATATTCATAGATCTCCACGCCCGACTGCAGCAACGGCCCCCACCGCGCCCGCGACGCGCGCCGCACCGTCTTCACATCAATGTCTGGCCCCGGCACAATCACCTTAACCTCCACGCCCCGCTTCCGCGCCGCCACCAGTTGCTTCACCGTCTGATCGTCGGGCACAAAATAGGCGCTCGACAACAGCAACTGCTTCCGCGAAGCAGCGACCGACAGCAGCATCATCAACTGCATGCTCTCGCTCCCGCCGTTGGGCGCGCTCTTAAACATCTGTGTCAGCGCGTCACCCTTGCCCTCCAGCTTCGGAAAATATTCCTCACCATCCAGCACGTGCCCGCACGTCTCCATCCAGTCATCCATGAACCCCGCCTGCATCTGCGCCACCACCGGCCCTTCCACACGGTAATGCGTATCGCGCCAGTGCTTCTTCGCATCCGCGTCCCCATCCCACTCATCCGCAATCCCCACGCCCCCGGTAAATCCGATCCGCCCGTCCACCACCAGAAGTTTCCGGTGCGTCCGATTGTCCAGCTTCGCCGCCGATCCCAGGTTGTACCAATGCAGCAGGTGATACTCCTCCAACTGCACCCCCGCATCCGTCATCCGCTTCTTGT
>JBBRHH010000650.1:0-3029 GCA_038222915.1 Tepidisphaerales bacterium | reverse complement strand
ATCCCAGGCGGCCTGGTCGCCACTGCCCACGCGTCAAGAAGCGTCGGATGATGCCGTACGATCTAATGAACAAGCCTCGCGCGCAATACGCACAAGCCGCGACAGCGCAGGATGTTGAGCCTTAAGCGAATGGCATTCGTTTTGGACCTGATTGATTATCCGTCCCTGTTTCAACTTCTGAAGCAGCGGCTTCCAGACAATCGCTCTTCGATACTGGACCGCCTGTGTCAGGAGAAAATTGTTGTACGCAAGGCCCCGAACCTCTTCGACATCACCAATCTCGGCGCGGTTCTCTTTGCAAAAAGTCTGAGAGAGTTTGATCGGCTGGGTAGAAAAGCCCTTCGTATGATCTCATACAATGGTACCAATCGGACAGAAACGCTCAGGGAGCAGGCGGCTGACAACGGCTACGCTGCTGGCTTTGAAACGGCAATGCGATACATCAATGATCAGTTGCCGCAAAATGAGCAAATAGGCCAAGCCCTGCGCCGCGAGGTTCGAATGTATCCGGAGATCGCGGTCAGGGAATTGGTTGCGAACGCTCTCATCCATCAGGATCTGAGTGAGACAGGCACGGGTCCAATGGTGGAAATCTTCAGTGACCGGATCGAGATAACCAATCCGGGTACTCCCCTGATCGACCCCCTTCGATTCATGGATGAACCGCCTCAATCCCGCAATGAGCACATCGCTGGCTTTATGCGGCGCATGAATATCTGCGAGGAGCGAGGTAGCGGCGTGGACAAGGTCGTGCTTAATATTGAACTTTTTCAACTACCCGCCCCCCGTTTTACCGTCACACCGCACCACACCAGGGTGGTTCTGTTCGCCTATAAGACATGGGCCGAGATGGATCAAGACGATCGAGTGCGCGCGTGCTATCAACATGCCTGCCTATGCTTCGTTTCAAATGAGCGAATGACCAATTCCTCTATCCGAAAGAGGTTTTCGATGAAGGACGAGAACTACTCCATGGCCTCGCGCATCATCTCGGAAACTGTGGAGGCGAAACTGATCAAGCCGTTCGATCCAAACAATCTGTCGCGAAAACATGCGAAATACGTCCCGTTTTGGGCGTAATTCTTATGTGACTGAAAGCCGCCCAAAAGCAACGAAATGCTGCGAAATGCCGGAATATGCCTTAAAATCTAACGATTCCTTATGTGACTGGGTTTCCTGATTAGCCCGAAATCGACCTGAGACTCCAAATGACCGCCACCATCCTCCCCCTCCACCCCAACCAACGCCCCGCCCCGCGCATCTGGCCGGCCATCGCCCTCGTCCTCCTCCAATGGATGATTATCCTGGTCCCCGCCCTCATCGTCCCCGGCACCATGCTCCAATTCATGGGAATGTTCTACGGCCCCATCATCGGCCTCCTCTCCATCTTCATCTGGTGGCTCTTCTTCAGCCGCCTCACCTGGCCCACCCGCTGGATCGGCCTCGCCGCCTTCCTCGTCATCTTCGCCATCGCCTTCGTCGTCGCCCACACCTCCATGCGCTTCGCCCTCATCGTCGTCGTCGCCCCCATCGCCACCACCGTCTGGGCCGCCTGGACCCTCATCGGCGCACGCCACGGCGAACGCACCCTCCGCTCCGGCCTCATCGCCTGCTTCGCCGTCACGTTCGCAATCGCCCTCCTCCTCCGCTCCAACGGCCTCGACGGCAGCATCCGCTCCAGCTACGCCCTCCGCTGGAGCAAAACCGCCGAAGAAAAATTCCTCGCCAGCCACCATTCCACCGCCGCCTCCCCAACAACCTCCCCCAACACCCTCACCCTCTCCGAAGGCGACTGGCCGGCCTTCCGCGGCCCCAACCGCGACAGCAAACTCCCCGCCACCTCCATCCGCACCGACTGGAACGACCACCCACCCCGGCAAATCTGGCGTCACCTCATCGGCCCCGGCTGGTCCTCCTTCTGCGTCATCGGCGACCACGTCTACACCCAGGAACAGCGCGGCCAGCTCGAAGCCGTCGTCTGCTACCAACTCACCACCGGCGATGAACTCTGGTCCCACGAAGACCAGGCCCGCTTCACCGAACCCCTCGCCGGCCCCGGCCCACGCGCCACCCCCACCTTCGACGCCGGCAACATCTACACCTTCGGCGCAAAAGGAATTCTAAACTGCCTCGACGCCCGCAACGGCCAAGTCGTCTGGTCCCGCGACGTCGCCGCCGATACCGGCGCGCCCCTCCCCAACTGGGGCTTCTCCTCCTCACCCCTCGTCGCCAACGGCCTAGTCACCGTCATCACCGGCGCAAAAGGCAAAACCATCGCCGCCTACAACGCCGCCACCGGCCAGCCCGCCTGGACCTCCGGCGACGGCTGGAGCTACGCCTCTCCACAAATCTCCAAAATCGACGGCGTCAACCAACTCCTCTACGTCACCGAAAACGGCGCGGCCGGCCTCGACCCCACCACCGGCCAACCCCTCTGGCAACACAGCTTCCCTCTCAGCAAAGGCGCAAACCGCGCCACCCAGCCCGACATCATCAACGACAACGAGCTCCTCCTCGGCGCGGCCTTCGGCATCGGCACCCGCCGCATCAAGATCACCCACGACGCCAGCCAGTGGAAAGACCAGGAGGTCTGGACCTCCCGCTCCATCAAGCCCTACTACAACGATCTGGTCATCCACAAAAACCACGCCTACGGCTTCGACGGCAGCACTTTCACGTGCATAAACCTCGACACCGGCAAGCCCGCCTGGCGCGCCGGCGGCGTCTACGGCAACGGCCAGGTCCTCCTCCTGCCCGACCAGGACCTCCTACTAGTCCTCTCCGAAACCGGCGAAGCCGCATTGGTCGAAGCCAAGCCCGAAGCCTACAAACAACTCGCCAGCTTCCAGGCCCTCAACGGCAAAACCTGGAACCACCCCGTAATCTCCCACGGCAAACTCCTGGTCCGCAACGGCGAAGAAATCGCCTGCTACGCCCTGCAGTAGCAAGTGTGCAGAACAATGTCCTGCGCGACAAAAGCTGGAACTTTTCGAACACTGGGCGTCCAATCTCTCATGAAGTCCATAATC
>JBBRHH010000649.1:0-3033 GCA_038222915.1 Tepidisphaerales bacterium | reverse complement strand
CACAGCTACAGGAAGATTGGCCGCGTGGCGCATCTGATCGATCGCGCCGGCTTCCAGCCCTTCTCCCCAGATCTTGTAGGGCGCAGGCGATTCGCGCGGCGTAAATCGTGGAGCATTCTGTTTTTCAAGAATTGCCTCTGCCAGCGCGGAAAAATGTGGATGTGCCGTCTGGTCGGCGGGTGATTTCAACACCGCCGACAGCTCAGCGAGAATTGCGTCGTCGTCCAGCTTCTTCTGAACCGGCCGAATGAGCTTTAAAGCCAGACCGACGAAACGCCCCTCGGGAAATCCGATGTTTATGAGATCCTTGCCCCTAATCATTGTTCCTCTTGTCCGCTAAATAATATTCAGCTTAGGCAGCCCGACCTGCTGGTTCTTCTTACTGACTTCGGCCGAGACGGCTTGGACGATTCGTTCCAGTGCCGCTGCGAGTTTTGGATTCTCTGTGAAATTGAGTTCGGGCTCGCCTGCGTCGCTGTTGACGCGGAGTTCGCGGAACATCGGGAGCTCACCGAGATACGGCAGTTGAAGCTGTCGCGCCATGCGTTCGGCGCCGCCGCGGCCGAAGATGTCCTGCTCGCTGCCGTCAGGACCGACGAAGTAGCTCATGTTTTCCACAACGCCCAGAACTGGTGCGCCAAGCTGTTGGAACATCCTTGCTGCGCGGACGGCGTCATCGAGCGCGACCTGCTGGGGCGTCGCAACCACGATCGCTCCGGTGATCGGAAGGAGCTGGCAGAGTGTGAGCGAGACGTCGCCTGTGCCTGGAGGCAGATCCACGACGAGATAATCCAACTCAGGCCAGGCGGTGTCCAGAAATAGTTGTTTGAATGCACCGTGGGCCATTGGGCCACGCCAGATCAGTGGTTTGTCCTGCTCCACCAGCATGCCAATGGTGATCGCGTGGATTCCATGGACGTAGAACGGGAGGAACTTGGAGTCGCGTGACTGAGGCGCGCGGCCTTTGATTCCGAGCATGGTCGGCATGCTTGGGCCGTAGATGTCGCCGTCCATCAGGCCGACTTGTGCGCCTTGGCGCTGCAAACCAACCGCGATGTTCAGGGCGAGTGTTGATTTGCCAACGCCACCTTTGCCGGCTCCGACTGCGATCACATTCTTCACCTGCGGGAGGACGTCCTTTTTCGGCCCCGACGAAACGACGCTGGGTGTTTTGCCGCCGAATTCGACTTTGACACTTTCCGCGCCCGCGGCACGCACAGCTCTGTCAATGTCACGCTGGATCGTGTCTTTCATCGGCCCGCCCGCAGCCTTTAGTTCGACTTGGACTTGAACGTGATTTCCGTCGATGCGGATATCCTTCACCATGTTCAAGGTGATGATATCCTTGAATAGTTCCGGTTCCTTGACGGTTTTGAGCGCTGCAAGAACCCGATCGCGATTTATTGGCATGAAATTAGTCTCCGGCGTGTCATTGGTTCGATTATAGGGATGCTATGTAGAACACGATAGCCGGAATGAAACGAGTCGATTAGCCAGGAATGCGGATGGAGACGATTGTGCTGCCTCGTCCCGAATTGGCGGGCCACGCTCCGGGTATCAACGTGAGTCCGGGTGCTGAAGACGACGGATGGGTGACACCGCCGCCTGTCGAGCTTTCGGATGGCACGCGCGTTTTCCTTTACAAGGACGGCGAAGCGCTGAAGGCGGCGTATGGCGCGATGGCCGCGGCACAGCGCCGCATTGCCCTTGAAGTCTATATCTTTCATAGCGATGAGACTGGGAACGCCTTTGCTGATTTGCTCTGCCGAAAGGCGAGGGAGGGGCTCACTGTCCATGTAATCTACGACTCGTTTGGCTGCCTTCATACCGAGAAGGCGATGTTTCAGCGCATGCGGGATTGCGGTGTCCGACTGGCGACGTTCGATCCAGTGTGGCCATGGGACTGCCAGTATCGATGGCGGCCATTTAACCGGGACCATCGCAAGCTGCTGCTGATCGACGACGACCTGGCCGGGCTTGGGGGGCTGAATATTGGCGATGAATATGCGGGACCGTGGGTGGTGCCGGGCAAACCGCTTGAGAAATGCCCGTGGCGCGATAATGCGATTGGATTGAAAGGACCTGCCACCAAGGCCTTGGCGGCCGCGTTTACGCATACGTGGCGGTACGTCCATCGGGGAGGGCCGATGCAAGGCGCACAATTTATCCATCAACTTTATGAAGGTGACTTTGGCGTGCTCGCGTCCGCGCCCACGTTGAACAGTCCGCTGGTTCCGCTTTTGACCAAAGTGCTGCGCGAAGCGCAGTCAAGCATCTTGTTGACCATGTCTTACTTCGCGCCGCCGGATGGGTTGATCAATGAACTGTGTCGCGCCGCACGGCGTGGCGTGCGTGTGCGTCTCATGCTGCCGGGCATTTGCGACCATCCGCTCTTGCTGGTGGCGGCGCGATCGTTCTATGAGAAGCTCCTTGCAAGTGGTGTCGAGATTCATGAACGCGAGGGGGCGGTGATGCACTCGAAGACGATGTGCATTGATGGCCGGGTTGGGGTCATCGGTTCGACGAATCTCGACAACCGCAGCATCGAATACAACTTGGAATTGTCGGCCTTTTTGCGCTCCAAGGAATTTGGCAAGCAACTGCACGACCTGTTCGAAAACGACGTTCGTTGGTCGCGCCAGATTACCTCCAACGCGTGGCGTCGTCGGCCACGACCCGTGTGGGATCGCTTCGTGCAGTGGGCGGTTGACCGGGTGAGGTATCTACTGTGACGATGGCGAGGTGGCGGGTGTGTCTTTGGGCTTCGCGTCCTGACCGGGCACACACGCATAGATAATGAAGAAAACACCGACGGTGCCGACCAACAGGGACGCGACGCCAAGTTGCCGACGCTTGGGGAGGGCGAGCCACAGCACGAAGCCTGTAATGCACGCCAGGACGATCAGTGCCGCGGATGCATCGATGACCCACGACCAGACCTGGCCGGTGTAACGGCCGCGGTGAAGATTATTCACGACGGCGGTTAGGTTGTACGCTTCCAGGCGGGCCGTGGCTTTACCGGAGGACTTCTCG
>JBBRHH010000648.1:0-3041 GCA_038222915.1 Tepidisphaerales bacterium | reverse complement strand
CCCCGCCTCCTGCCGATACACTCTGCTCACCAGCACCACCAGCGCCATCGCCGCACACGCCAGCGACACACTCTGCACCACCAGCAAAATAATCCGCGTCGACCGCGTATCATCGCCGGCCACCCGAATCACCCCCCTCATCAAATACGGATAAATCGGCGGACTCCAACTCGTCGGCTGCGCATCCGCCCCCGGATTGCCAGGCGACAAAAACCCATGGCCGCGCGCCAGATGTTCCGCGATCCAAGTCTGTTCCCCGACCATCCCCTCGCCCACCCCGCGCACGCACTCCACATAAAGAAACGAGATGACCAGTGAAACAAAAAAGACCACCCAGGGCCCGCGCGTCCTCCAAAATGTCGCACTGCTGTTTGGCATATAAGTAAATGAAACAATCCGGCCCCATGCAGCATCGGTCAAGTGGCGGCGTTCCTAAATCGACGCGACGGTGCCGCCCGTCAGAGCATTCCTACGCCATGTTCGGCATCAGGCGATCGATACGGCCCCAACTCATAGACAACGCTACGTTTCGGTTTCTGCGCGGAATATAGGACCCGCACGGCCATACCCTCGCTGGCCGCTTTCCACAGTTTCGCGTCTACGACCATCTTGGATTTGTGCCCAACGCCTTGGGCATCTTTAAAGGTGTAGTCAGCCTGATACGACGTTGATTTGCCTCGTATTTCCCGAAGCGCCACAATTGTGCCGCGCGTTTCCGTGCCATATCGGTAAAGCAGGCGCACCCGGATCGGCCCGATCCAAACGACATACACAAACACCCCGACCACACCGTCCCAGAACGCTGCGAACAGGAAATAAAGTCCCGCCTCGTGCCACGCGCCCACATAGGCCGGCGCAACCTCCGCGTGAAACAGCCCGACGCGCACATACCGTACCCGGATCGGCGCAGTCCCCTCGATCGGCTGATTCGCGATCAGCACGGCGTATTGCGCTTCCGTCAAGTGCGATTGTCCGTGGACCCGCGGGCCGTTCGCCTCATACAAATATTCAACCTGCGGCATCCCTTTCCTCGAACCAGGCGCAGCCGGTATATAATGCGTGATCCGCCCCTCCACTTCGTGCCCGAATAAGGCACAGGCGACGTAGCCCAGCGCAACAATCGGCAGCACGACCCCGACACCGAAGTGCGGCAGGAAGAACAGGCGGATAAAGCAGATCCAAAGTACGCCACCAGACCCCCGTACCCGCACGCGCCGCGGGGTCGGCGGCAATGTCGCCCGTCCGTAATCGATCAAATTCGCCAAAGCCTTCACCTCCACCCCCATATTCACTTCCCCACGCCTTTCTTCTATCATACAAAATACCCGCCAATGAATAATTGCGGCGACGCAAGCGGGTTCTGATATTGCAACTAGCATAAGGCTTGGAAATGGCTTGGATTGTCGAAGACCGGCGTAGATCGATCGAAGAGACGGGCACTCCCTATCTCACCGAAGAACTCAAGGCCCACCTGCGCGATGTCTACTTCCCGCGCTATCCCACCAAGCGGGCCGTTCTCCTCCCCGCCCTCCACGCCGTTCAGCACGAATACGGCCACATCCCCCCGCGCGCCCTCGATGAAGTCGCCGAGTTCCTCGAAGTCTCCTCGGCCGAGGCCCTCGACACCGCCAGCTTCTACGAAGAATACTGGCTCCGCCCCAAAGGCCAGTACCTCGTCAGCGTCTGCCGTTCCCTCTCCTGCGAAATCTGCGGCTCATGCGATCTGTCCGACACCCTCCGTCGCAAGCTGAAGGTCGAGCTGGGCGAAACTACCAAAGACGGCCGATTCACGCTGATCGAGCTCGAATGCCTCGGCGCTTGCGGCACCGCCCCCGTCGCGCTGGTCAACGAAGTGCTTCACGAGGACCTCACCCCCGAAAAGCTCATCCAGATCATCGACGCTCTCCCCGCCGATGCCCACGCCTACAAAGATCCCACCATGGCCTGGCCGGCCGTGGAAGCGCATCAAGTCCATGCCCCTTCACCCGCGGCCCATCTGGCCCAAACGCCGGCGCTCATGGCCGCCGTTCATGAGTCGCCCGTCGCCCCAACGCCGGCCGGCGCCGCCGCACCCGTCGCCGCCCCGCCCACCTCCGGCGCACAACACCAGGGTGGCGAATGCGACGACAACGGCCGCCGCGTCCTCCAGCCGCCACAGCAGCCCTGAAGTTATTCTCTGAGCAGGCAGCAATGACGACCGACAGGCCACCATCCCGCCGCCGCTACGGCCGACCCCTCCGTCTCCTCATTCTCTTCCTCCTCGTCGTCGCCAGCCTCGTCTTCTGGCGCAACCACGTCGCCACCTACCATCTCGCCACCGTCCAGCAGGGTGTCCTCTACCGCGACGGCAATCGCGGCATCAACACCTTCCTCACCGGCATCCGTAAGGCCAAACCCAAAACCATCGTCTGCCTGATCGACGCCAACGAACTCGCCGATCACAACAAGCCCCAGTTCGCCGCCGAGCTGAAACAAGCCCCCGGCGAAGGCGCCAACATTATCCGCATCCCCATCCCCCTCGGCGGCTGGCCCACCAGCGACGACATCCAGAAATTCCTCGCCATCGTCGCCGACAAATCCAATCAGCCCGTTCTCGTCCACTGCGCCCAGGGCGTCCGCCGCACCGGCATGCTCGTCGCGGCCTATCAGCAATCCGTCCTCGGCTACGACAAAGCCCAGGCCAAAGCCGCCATCCTCTCCTTCGGCCACAAAGAGAAAACCATCGATGATGTAAAACGGTTTATAGACCTCTATGATCCAGCAACGCGTTCACTCACCACCCAGCCGGCAATGACCGGCGTGGAGTGAGCAAGCCGGGCAACGCGCATGTTCGCCCGCACAATGGCGTAGGGGCGAACCTCGTGTTCGCCCATCAACTGTTCCCGTAAGGGCGAACCTCGTGTTCGCCCACCCACATGGCAGAAAAGCTTCCAGGTCAAGGTTTCCTAGGCTGGCTCGGCCGACAAGTCGGCCACGTCAAACGCGCCACCAAATCCGACCCCGCCAAAAAAGTGATCCACCGCAACCAGCACACCCAGGAA
>JBBRHH010000647.1:0-3041 GCA_038222915.1 Tepidisphaerales bacterium | reverse complement strand
GCCATCATCCAACTCCGCCGCCAAACCCCCGCCCCCGCCAGGTGTCTATCCAATAGCGAACGTCGGAGCAGCAACATGGCCAACGCCCCCATGACATCCAGTAAATGGTGGCATCCGCCGAAATTGGCCGATACCATTTATGAACCGGACGGACGATTTTCACCCCATACTTTTACCCGCGCCCGCCCCACTTCGACGATGATGTGAACAACCGATGAAACGCTTCCACGTCATCCTCTCCTTCGCCCTCCTGCTCGCCGCCACCAGCGCCTACGCCGCCACAGTAAAGATCACCATCAAGGGCGGCCGCTTCGCCCCCGGCACCGTCACCATCCATCCCGGCGACGAAGTCATCTGGACCAACGACGACGACCGCGACGTCACCGTCGACGCCGAAGACGGCTCCTTCTCCTCCCCCACCCTGAAGGCCGGCCGCAGCTACCACCACGTCTTCAAAGAAAAGGGCGCAGTCACCTACGGCAGCCGCCTCTACCCGCGCATGCACGGCGCTATCAACGTCGAAGAAGGCAAGTAACCGTTTGACCCACGCCATTTCCACGTTATCATCCCTCGCAATGTCCTTTCACACAGACATTATTCCGGCCATCATTATTCCCCCGTATTCAAACGGGTAGGGCCGGTGTCTTCGCACGCTTAAGAAGTTCCCACGCCCTGCCCACCCGCAGGGCGTTTTGCATTTGAGCCTTCCGAGTAAATGTCATGAACAAGCCATCCCGCAGAATCGAAATCTACGACACCACCCTCCGCGACGGAACCCAGGGCGAAGGGTTCAACCTCTCCCTCCAGGACAAGCTGATGATCGCCCAGAAGCTCGACGAGTTTGGCGTCGACTACATCGAAGGCGGCTTCCCCCTCTCGAATCCAAAAGACGCCGCCTTCTTCCGCGAGATCCGCGAATTCCCCCTGAAGCACGCCAAAATCGCCGCCTTCGGAATGACCCGCCGCCGCGGCGTAAAAGCCGAGGAAGATCCGGGCATCAAGTCACTGCTCGATGCACAAACCCCAGTCATCACTTTCGTAGGCAAGTCCAGCGAATATCAGGTCAAAACCGTCATGGCCGTCTCGCTCGAGGAAAACCTCAGGATGATCAGCGACTCGATCCGCCTCATGCGCGAAGCCGGCCGCGAAGTCGTCTACGACGCCGAGCATTTCTTCGATTCCTATCGCACCAATCCGGAGTACGCCCTCCAGACGCTCCTCGCCGCACAGAAGGCCGGCGCAACTGTCCTCGCGCTCTGCGACACCAACGGCGGCAACGTCCCCGAATTCATCGCCGAAGCCACCGCCGCCGTAAAGCGCCAGACCAGCGTCCGCATCGGCATCCACACCCACAACGATGCCGGCCTCGCCATCGCCAATTCCCTCGCCGCCATCAACGCCGGTGCAGACCACGCCCAGGGCACCATCAACGGCGTCGGCGAACGTTGCGGCAACATGGACATCATCCCACTCGTCGCAACCCTGCAGCTCAAGTATGGCCTCGACTGTCTTCAGCCCGGCACGCTCAAGCTCCTCACCGACGTCAGCCGCTACGTCTACGAAACCGCCAACATGAATCTCATCAACGGCCAGCCCTACGTCGGCGCAAGCGCCTTCGCCCACAAGGGCGGCATGCACGTCCATGCAGTCCAGAAAGACGCCAGCACCTACGAGCACGTCTCCCCCGAGCAGGTCGGCAACACCCGCAAGATCCTTGTCAGCGAACTCTCCGGCGCAAGCAACATCGCCGCCAAGGCCGGCAAGAAGTTCGACATCGAAAACGACAAGGCCACCCTCCGAAAAGTCCTCGAGCGCGTCCAGGAACTCGAAAACGTCGGCTATCAGTTCGAGGCCGCCGAAGCCAGTTTCGAGATGCTCCTCCGAAAGGAGATCGGCCGCTACAAAAAGTTCTTCACCCTCGACCACTACCGCCTGATCATCCTCAAAGTCGACGCCGCCAATCCCATCGCAGAGGCCACGGTGAAACTAAACGTCGAAGGCAAACCCGAGCACACAGTCGCCGAAGGCGACGGCCCCGTGGACGCCCTCGATGCCGCCCTGCGCGAAGCCCTCGGCCGCCATTTCCCCGAAATGGATCGCGTCCATCTCACCGACTACAAAGTGCGCGTCATCAACTCCAAGGACGAAGCCGCCGCCGCCGTCCGCGTCATCGTAGAATTCAAGCGCGAAAACGAGGCCGGCCGCCGCGAAATCTTCGGCACCATCGGCGTAAGCCAGAACATCATCGACGCAAGCTGGCAGGCCCTCGCCGACGCCTACGAATACCACCTCCAGCACGTCGAGGAAGCCCGCCAATAAGACACGCCTGTTCTGACTTCGCGCCGACGCTATACTTCATCCGGCGCCGTCGATCAGTGTCGACCCTGGCGCAATGCGCGGGAGAATAAATGTCAAAGTTGACGTCTGATCGCGATGTTTCCACGTCAGGGAATGTCAGGAGCCGATTCTGGCTCTTGATGGCAATAGTTATTTTCGCCACGCAGCTTTGGTCCGCTCTCCTCACTGCCGCGCTCCCAGCCTGGAAACAGACGCAGTTCCTCCCCGATGACTCTTATTACTACCTGAGCCTTGCCCAGCACTTCTCGCACGGCGACGGGTGGACCTTCGATGGAGGAAACTCCTACACCAGCGGCTTTCACGTACTGCACGCATACGTACTCGCATTGTTGTCGCTCGCGTCACGCGGGTTGCACATTGACTTTGTCCTGCTCTCAATCGTCGCGATGACCCTTCTTTGGTCGATTATCGCGATCTTAGGCTGGTTGAGTTTTCGGAAGGCAGCGTGGCCGTGGATCGCGGCCACACTACTCGTCGGCTCATCACTGAATGTTTTCAGGAACATCCCCGCACTGATGGAATGGACGTGGGCAGTAGCCGCCGCCGCAATGACCTTTGTCCTGGTTTTCGGCGGCCCGTCCGACAAAGACCGTACTTCACTATCAATGCGAGGTCTGCTGATTCTTGTCGGCCTGGCAGGCGTATTGGCGCGCAGTGATTACATCATTCTCGCCGTTGCAGTG
>JBBRHH010000646.1:0-3102 GCA_038222915.1 Tepidisphaerales bacterium | reverse complement strand
AGGGGCCGTTGTCGTCGACGCCGCCGGAGAGGTCTACGTCTTTGGGTTGGACGCGCAGTGGTCTGCGGGCGCCTTTGATTTTGTGTCGGCCTTCGGAGCGGAAGTTGTCGGGGGTCAGTCTGGAGGCGGCTAGGACTTCCTGCTCGATGGCGAGAGGCTGGCCTTCCGGGAGGGTCATGCGATAGCCGACGAGTGGGCCGCTGGGACTGAGCTCGAAGGCGTCGGCGCGGGGTTGCTCGATGGCCGGGTCGTCTACGCGGAAGACCGAACCGCTGTCGTGCTTCCACGCAAGGTCGCCCTGCATGAGCGTAGTGATGGTGTCGAGGCGGCGGGCGACGACCTGATTGAACTGCTCAGACTGCATTGCGGAGATCCAGAGGCGGCGGATCTTCTCATCGACGGCTTTGACGGCTACGGCCGGCTTTTTTGTCTTCATCAGGCGCGCGAGAATACGCCGCTCCATGCCGGAGCGGCGCGGCCACAGGTGCATGGAGCGGTCGAGGTCGCCGGAATCGTAGGCCTTGCGCGCGCCGAGAGTGTTGGAGTCGTCCAGCTCGGAATCGGGGGAGCCGAGCAGAAGCTTAAGTACTTCCTCGTCATCGCCGGCCACGAGCGCCGCGCCCAGGAGGTGGTTGTTGCCACGCCGGCCGAAGCGCTGCTCGCCATAGTAGTTGGGCATGCCGCGTTCCTGCATCAGCTTGAGGATGGGCTGAACGCGGACGACGTCGGTTGGGTTGATGTCGCGGATGCGGATCGCGAAGCGGTTGCCGGCGAGATGGCCGATACGGAGCTTATTGGTATGGCGGCTGGCCCACTGGACGGAAAGGTCAGGGAGCTGGATGGCATTTACTGCGTCCTCGGTGGTGCCGAAGATGGAAAAGATCTGGCGCGTGACGGCGTGGGCGTCTTTCATGCCGGCGTAGCCGATTCCGCGCGGGGAGACGTTTAAGGCGGCCGCGAGCCGGTCGATGGCCTGGAAGGTGGTCATACCGACCTTCTGGATTTCGCAATAGACGTGTTCGCCTTCGCCACTGGGCTCGTAGAGGGGGAGCTCCTGGACGAAGAAGTCTTCGGGGCGGTCTTTGATCGTGCCGCCGATGCCGGGGACGTCTGGGGTGAGGTACGGGAGGTTCATCGGGAGATTGTAGGGGAGAGTGGCCCAGGCTGCGCGGGTGCCAACACGGTTTGTTCTTCGGCGGTATCATATCGGAGCATCAAATCGACCTTTATTTCATGGGAGCTGGTGATGATCGAGAACGCAAAGGTGTCGCGTCGGAGTGCGTTGAAGGCCGCTGCTATTGCTGCGGCGCCGGCGATTTTTCATATCGTGCCGCGCCATTGTCTGGGTGGGCCGGGACAGACGCCCCCGAGCGAAAAATTGAATATCGCGGCCATCGGCGTCGGCGGGCAGGGGCGGAACGA
The DNA here is from genome assembly GCA_038222915.1 of Tepidisphaerales bacterium. Taxonomy (GTDB): domain Bacteria; phylum Planctomycetota; class Phycisphaerae; order Tepidisphaerales; family Tepidisphaeraceae; genus JBBRHH01. The sequence goes on along the minus strand of JBBRHH010000646.1, from coordinate 1,680 downwards.
CGTGCGGTCATTAGCGGGCGAGAAGGAAGTGAACATCGTTGCCCTGTGCGACGTGGATGAGAAGACAGCGGGGCCGGCGTTTGCGGATTATCCCGATGCGAAGAAGTACGTTGATTTTCGCAAGATGCTCGAGGAGCAAAAGGACATCGACGCGGTGACGGTGGCGACGCCCGACCATCTGCACTACGTGGTGTCGGCCACGGCGATGCAGCTTGGGAAGCATGTGTATTGCCAGAAGCCGCTAACGCACAGCATTGCCGAGACACGGGCAATTGCGGCGCTTGCGAAGAAGACAAAGGTGGCGACCCAGATGGGGAACCAGGGGAATGCGCGCGAGGAAGTGCGGCTGGTGGAGGAGTGGCTGAACGATGGGGCGATCGGCGCGGTGCGAGAAGTGCATGCCTGGACGAACAAGCCGATCTGGCCAACTGGAATTGACCGGCCAAAAGACACGCCGCCGGTGCCGGCAACGCTGAACTGGGATTTGTGGCTTGGTCCGGTGGCTGAGAGGCCTTATCACCCGGATTACCTGCCGTTCGTCTGGCGCGGCTGGTGGGCTTTTGGATCGGCGGCGATCGGGGATATGGCTTGTCACGTTATTAACACGCCGTTTCGGGCCTTGAAACTGGGGTTGCCGACTTCAGTGGAGGCGTATGCGACCAAGTACACCGATGAGACGGGGCCGATGGCGTCAATGATTTACTATCAGTTTCCGGCACGGGGGAGTTTGCCGCCGGTGAAATTGACGTGGTACGAAGGCGGGATGATGCCGCCGCGGCCGGAGGAACTGGAGCCGGGCCGGCGGATGGGAAACAACGAGGGCGTGCTGTTTGTAGGCGAGAAGGGGAAGATCATGTGCGGCTGTTACGGCGACAACGCGCGGATCATTCCGGAGACAAAGATGCAGGATTACAAGCGGCCGGCAAAGACGATTGCGCGGTCGCCCGGGCACTACAAAGAATGGATCATCGCGGCGAAGGGTGGGCCGCAGGCGGGCTCCCATTTTGAGCACGCGGCCGTCTTGGTGGAACTGGTGCAGCTCGGGAATGTCGCGGTGCGATCAAGCCATCGGCAAAGCGACAACGGCTATGAGTCGAAGATCGAGTGGGATGCGGCGAATATGAAGGTGACGAATTATCCGGAGGCGAACCGGTTTTTGCAGACGGAATATCGAAAGGGGTGGGGAAGCGTGGGATAAATGGATCCGGCTGAATTTTTTCCCCAACGCCATGCCGATGAATGCGTTGTAACAGCGCATAGCAAGATTAATTTAGTCGGGATGGAGAATTCGTATGCGAATGATTGGGATTAAAATTCTGGCGTTGGTGGCGATTGTCGGGAGCCAACTGGCTTTGCCGGCCGAGTCGCAGGCGACTGTGCGGGCCGGACGACGGGTTGCGCGGGCAGCCAATAAGAATGCGGTAAATGCAGGCGCGCCAACTGCTGGAGTTGGGACGATCGCCGGGGTGGTTACGCACAAGGGTAAGGCCGTTGCCGGAGCAAGAGTGCGAATTGCTCATGCCCGCCGCGTCCATCGTATTCATACGAAGATAACGCATCCGCGCGTACGGAAAGCGGCTCGCAAGGTTCGCAAGACCACGTCGCACCGCGCGATGACCAACCCGATGCAGGCCGCCAATCAGACCGTGCAGGTCGGGATTCGCCTGCATCATCACCACC
>JBBRHH010000645.1:0-3118 GCA_038222915.1 Tepidisphaerales bacterium | reverse complement strand
CCGGTGTTTGCGCTGCCGGGGCGGGTGGACAATCCGATGTCGGCCGGGCCGCATAAGTTGATTCGGGACGGGGCGGTGCTGGTGACGAGTCTGGAGGATATTCTGGAGGGGCTCGGGCCGCTGCCGGCCGAGGCAATGGAGGAAAGCATGCCGAGGGTTGATGTGGAGCTGGAGATGGAAGAGGTGGCGAGGCCGCAAGTGCGGGCCGCGCCGGCGAATCTGAGTGAGCGGCAGAATTTGATTCTTGGCCATTTGGCGGAGGGGGAGCTTGGGGTGGACCAGCTGATTGATCGAACGGGTTTGGATGCGCCGTTGGTTTTGCGGGAGTTGACGTTTCTGACGTTGAAGGGCGCGGTGCGGCGGATTGACGGGCAGACTTTTGCTCGGGCGCGCGGCTGAGAAAAATGATGGGCGAAGACAAGCTTCGCCCCTGCTTATGGAGTTGGGCGGGTTGTGGGGCGGTCGATTCGGACTCCCAGTACATTCGCAATGGGCCGTTCGATACTCAGTGCAAAGCCTGGAAAGTCGTGTCCGTCGGAGGGGCGGTTTTTTACTTGCAGCTCTTGTTTTTGCTCGTCGCGCATCACCATTGTTGAACTACCGCCGCCGTCGAGATTGATGGCGTTCTGGCAGTGGAGGCGGAGCATTTCTTCGGCCAGTTCTCCAAGAGTGAGGCCTACGGAGTAGTTGGCGCGGCGGCCGTCGGCTACGAGGAGGATGAGGGTTTTGCCTTCGGCGTCGAGGCCGGCGGCGGTTCTTGGGGCTCGGTCTTCGCCCGCCGCGGTCTTCTTTCCTTTGGTTACCACTTGTGTGCTGCCGCTGACGACCTGGCGAGCGTGGGCAGGGATGGTGGTGATGTGGCCAATGGAGAGATGCTGTTTGTCATCAACGATCAGGGTGGCGTCTTCCTGACGTGCGGACCAGCATTGGCCATCGGTCATGGCGGGGCCGCAGACTTTGGCCCAGTTGTCTTCGAACCACTGGAACTTGATGCCGTTCAGGTTTCTGGAATCTTTGGCGATGAAAAAGTCGCCGTTGACGGCGGCGTTGAGTTTGTCGCGGGCGGCGATTTCGCGGACGGTCATGAGCGTGGTTTCCCACGGGCCTTCGCCGTCGGGGTCGGGGCCAGCCGAGGAGACGGTGATGTGGACGGCGGGATTGGTGAGATCGATGGTGAGGATGTGGAGGTGGAGGGCGGGGTCTTTACGGATTTCGTGGATGTAGGTGAGGCCGGGCGTGGGGCGGGTGGTGGCGGGGTCGGCGCAGGCGATGGGGGCGAGGCAGAGGAGGGCGATGGGAAGGAGGAATCTGGGCATGGTTTGATGCAATGGCTATCGCGAAGAGCGGTAGGGGTCTTTGATCGCGGATTCGATCTCTCGGAGCGTTGGCTTGGGATCGCGGGTGAGAGTGACGACCGGGAAACCCGCCGCGCCGATTGGCAGGCTGCAGAGGTGATCGCGAATATCCCTGAGGATCGCGGTGTTTTGCCGCGTGGAGAAGGCCAGGCTGATGATTGCGGCGCCGATCGCGATCGCCACGAGGACACTGAGAATGATCATACCGGCTAGAAAGTCCATTTTTACACCTCGCTATTGCATCAAAGAATACCCGCTGGCGTACACAGACGGAACTTAAGCCGGTCATGGGCGTCAAAAGTGCCATGATTTGTCGATTGTTTATCGCCGCGTGGTTGATCGCGCCGCTGGCTTGTCTTGCGGACGAGAAATTTGTTGTGCATGAATGGGGTGTGTTGGTGCGGGACTCGGCCGGTCAGCTTGGGGGGCCGGATGAGTTGATCAATTCGCTGCCGGCGTTCGTGCTGCGACATGACAAATCCTATGTGCCCAAGCAGGTTCCGCTGAGTTGGCGCAAACCCATCGTTTACTTTTATGGAGCGGATGGGTTATCGGTGCATGTGCGGATCGACGCGGCAATGGGGAAGCCGCTGGCGTATTTTCCGCGACCTGATTCATTTGTTGAGCGCAACGGACAGCAGCTTATGAATGCGCAGCAGATGACGAACGTCGCCATGACCGAGGCGATTGGGATGGAGTGGACGGGGACGCTGACGAAGATGCCGGAAGGCTTGCCGCAGACGGTGAAGGCGGAACATTGGTGGGCAATGGCGCGGGAGGTGCCGGCGATGTGGATCAACACGAAGGGCGGGTCGGAGCATTTCCTTTTTTATGAAGCAACGGCGCGGCAGGATCCGACGGTTGTGGCGGAGGTTGGGGCGGATTCCGTTGTGTTGCGAAACACAGCGGCGGGCAACTCCGGACCGGTGCTGCTCATTGTGAATGATGGAAAATCGCGGTTTATGGTGCAGGTGGATGCCATTGATGGGGCAAAGAATGTGACGCTGGATAAGCGCGAGATCACGAAGGCACACGCTTCGGATAAGGATATTTTGGATGCGTGCACGACAGCTTGCCGACGGTTCGGGTTGTCGGCCGAGGAGACGAAGGCGCTCGTGGAATCGTGGAAGCCGGACTTGCTGACGCATATTGGATTTCTGGTGATTTCGCGACTGCCGCGGGAGATCTACGATAAGATTTTTCCGCTGACGATTACGCCAAAGCCCTCAGAGGTGGTGCGGGTCGGGCTGATCTTTGATGGATTGCCGGGACAGGACAATCGAGCCTCCTGGCTGCCGGGACTGGAACAAAAACTCGCGGAGTTGGGTGAGCAGTTGGGCGCGGATGATTTCCGGGTTCGCGCGGCGGCGAATAGCGCGCTGGGCGGGTATGGCGATATCGCGCAGCCGTTTCTGGAAGGTTTGATGAGCAACAAAGATCCGGAGGTGGTGCGAGCGGCTGGAATATTGCTTGAACGGCTGAAGGTTAAGGCGACGACACAGCCGGCGCCACCTGCGGTGATTGTGGTTCCGCGGCAGGGGTGATGACTGGTGTCTTGAAGTAATCGGTCCGGCAAGCCGGACCCTACGAGAACTTATGCAAACTCAAATAGTTATTTTGATGATGTTGCTCTGTGGGCCGATTTGCCTGGCCGACGAGAAGTTTGTCGTGCACGAGTGGGGTGTGATGGTGCGCGATCATCTTGAATCGCCGGCGCGGCTGGCTACGCCGGAGGAACTGATTTCGTCACTGCCGGCGTTTGC
>JBBRHH010000644.1:0-3119 GCA_038222915.1 Tepidisphaerales bacterium | reverse complement strand
GCTGGTTGCCGCGTTGCGCTTGAGTTCTTCGGCCTTGGCGAAATTCAGCTTAAAGGCTTTGGCGAGTGCTTCGGTGAAGTTGTTGCCGCCGACGGGCAGCGTACGCAACCAGAGTGAATCGGCGTCGGCGATGATCAGGTCGGTGTTTTCGGCACCGGCGTCCATGAACATGGTGGTGCCCTTAACACGGCCGTCAATCTGCATCGCATTGAACACGGCCAGCGGCGCCATCTGCACCACCTGCACGTTCAATCCAAGGCTCGAGAAATAGCCGATCTGTTTTTCGACGAGCTCTTTGCGCAGAGCAAAGATGCCGACTTCAACGTCGGGAGAGTCCGGGCTCTGAAAAAGCTGGTAGCTCCATTCCACGTCGTCGAGTGGAAACGGAATCTGCTGGATGGCTTCGAATTTTACGATTTCGGGGATCTTCTTTGGCTCGACCGGCGGGAGCTTGATGAAGCGGGCGAAGCTTTCCTTGCCGCTGATGCTGATGGCGACGGGTGTGCCGCGCAGGTCGTGCCGCTGCAGGAAGTTCGCGAGAGCGGTCTGCAGCATGCCCTCTTTGTTGTCGCCGGCGTTGGAAAGGATTTGCTCGTGCTCAACAAGATCGAAGTCGTCGACCTTCAATCCGTCAGGCCCCTGAACCAATCGAATTGCCTTGAGGGCACGGTTGCCCAAATCGATGCCCCATGCAGCGCGGGGTGTGGCCATATTTCGCTCCTCGTGGGCCTGGTCCCAACATGAATTGCCGGCAAACCAAGCGTGACTGCGGGGACAAGCCGATTTGAAAGTCCTGTCTCCGCGATGCTAAGTCGATGGTGTAACCTCTACAGTCAGATGATTCAACTCACAAACGGCATTTCCGCACGTTGTTGCGGGTTTATACGCCGTGTGTCTGGGGCTAGTTCCAGGTCGTCGGAGCACTCCTTTCTCAATCAAGCGGGACAAATTTCGTCGTTCCGCAACCCGAAGTCCAGCCAGCCTGCTGTCGTGGCAGAATGCGATGGTGCGAACAATCAAAGGGTGTAGAAACAAGAGCATCTGCGCAAAGAAGGTGTATCTTGCCCGCAGCCAGCGGGAAGCGTACAACAGGTCGCGGAACGACGAAATTCTTCATCAACTGATCCATGCAAACCTTTTCTATTTGCACGCTTGGCTGCAAAGTCAATCAGTACGAAAGCGAGCAGATCGCGACACTCCTGCGCGGGCTGGGATTGACGCAGGTGGATACGGGCACATCAGCCGACCTTCGCATCGTCAACTCCTGTAGCGTCACGGTTCAGGCCGCCAGTAAAAGCCGCCAGGCTCTGCGTCGAGCCATTCGACTTCCGGTTCTTCAATCCGCGCCGCCTGCCGAAAAAGCGGACTATGGCAAACCAACCGCAACGCGAGTCGTCGCCACCGGCTGTTGGGCGACCAGTAATAAATCAGAAGCATCTTCCATGGTCGGCGTGGATGCAGTTCTTGGTCATCATGACGACGTCTCCGCCGAACTTACCCGACTGATAACCACCTGGCGGCAAACGCAGTCTCCAAGCAACATCATCGACCGACCCGCAAAGCTTCATGGCGATAACGGAAGGATTAAAAAGGATGGAACTTCGCCGGGCACGTTCGATGACCACAGTAGACCAGAATCGCTAAATTCCGTCAAGAATAATGTTGCGCCTGGCACAACATTACTTCCCATGCTCGGTGAGCGGCAAACTGGCCAGCAGCGGGCGTTTTTGAAGATTCAGGATGGGTGCGATGCCCACTGTACTTATTGCATCATCCCATCGCTCCGGCCGGCCCTTTGGAGCAAGCCGGTTGAAGCGGCGGTCGAGGAGGCAAAACGCCTTGTCGATGCCGGACATGTAGAGCTGATTCTCACCGGCATTTTCATGGGTGCGTACGGCCAGGCCACGGCACTGCGCCGTCGGCAGCCCAACGACGAGATCCGCCCGCTGGCCAATCTCGTTGACGCTCTGTGCACGCGTGTGCCGGGGCTCCAGCGGCTTCGTCTGAGTAGTCTGGAACCGGGTGACCTGACTGACGATCTCATTGGCCGCCTCGCCGCGCACAAGCAGGTTGTTCCGCATTTTCACCTTCCCTTGCAGAGCGGATCAGACAAACTTCTGCGGCGAATGAATCGTCAGTACACACGAAGCGATTTCCTGCACATGATCGACCGCGTGCGAGACCGATTTGACCGCCCGGCCATTACCACCGACATCATCGTGGGCTTTCCCGGCGAAACTGATCAGGAGTTTGAGCAAACGGTGGATGCGGCACAAAAGTCCGGCTTCCTTCACATTCATGCGTTCTCATTTACGCCTCGACCAGGAACAGCCGCCGCCAGATGGACCGTTGACTTCGTCCACGGTCCTGTCGTCAACCAGCGCATCGAGCATCTCAATCAACTGGCGAGGGACTACAGCTACGACTATCGCCGGCAGTTCCTGGGTCAAACCGTTGAGATATTGGTCGAGCGCCAAGGCGACAGCGACGCGCTGGAAGGCACTTTTCAAAATCTCCAGCATGGCCGAAGCGAACGGTATTTTGCGGTCCATTTCGAGAGCGAGCGCATTCGGACTGGTGAATTGGTCAGGTTGGTGATTGAGCGGGTAACGCCGCATCGGACGTTTGGGGCTTTGGTTGGAGATTGCGCATGATCGCCGTCGTGCAGCGAGTTACCCGCGCTTCGGTGAGCGTAGCGGAGGAAATCGTGGGTGAAATCGGGCATGGTCTTGTCGTGCTCGCCGCCATTCATCACGATGACACCGCTGACGACGTAACGTGGACGGCCGAGAAACTTGCCGGCCTGCGCATCTTTCGCAACGGAGAGAAGCACTTCGATCAGGATGTGAAACAGGTGGGTGGGTCGATCCTGCTGGTCAGCAACTTCACTGTTGCTGCCGATACCCGCAAAGGCCGCCGCCCATCCCTGGACGCCGCCGCCTTCCCGCAAGCAGGCCGCGAGCTCTTTGATCAACTGGTACGGGCGGTGAACGCCGCCGGCGTTTCGGTTGCAACGGGCGCCTATGGCGCAGATATGAGCGTCAGCCTTATCAACGACGGTCCCGCCACCTTTATCGTCGACAGTACTTCAAGGCCGAGTCGCAAAAGCCATTAGAGCG